>JAUCQE010000312.1 GCA_030372865.1 Pyrinomonadaceae bacterium | reverse complement strand
CACCGAGATCTACACCGTTCGGAACTCGTCGGCAGCGTCAGATGTGTATAAGAGACAGGCATAAATTCCTGTGCAAACTTCCCGATGTTCACCAGCATCGCTGAAACTGCACCGAGCGTCTCGGTGAAATAATCGACCGAGGCTATCGAACCGTACGAATTCACCGTGGGTTCGGAAAATCCCAGCAGCTCGGAAACGCGATGGCGGTCGATCGGAAATCCCGATGTCGTGATCGCTCCTGAACCCAATGGACAGCGGTTCATGTTCTCAAAAGCTCTCTGCAGCCGGCGGATGTCACGGCCCAGATTCTCCGCCATCGCAAGCAGAAAATGCGCCATCGTCGAAGGCTGAGCAGGCTGTGTATGCGTGTACGCAGGAATCAGCGTCTCATGATGCTCGGCTGCCAGATCGAGGAATACCTGCCGCAGCTCCATTGCCGAATCGATCAGCCGCATGCAGTCTTCGCGGAGCCGCAGGCGATAGATCGTTACGTCAATGTCGTTGCGGCTTCTCGCGGTGTGAAGTTTCCCGGCCGTGTCAGCGCACGTTCCCTTTGCTATCTCCTGCTGCAGCAGGTAGAAGAGGTCCTCGAATGTTCCGTCGTACTCGCGTTGACGAATGGCATCGAAGTCCAATCCGCGAAGAGCTTTCAGGAGCGACTTTAATTCTTCCCGTGTGATAATGCCCCGTTCTTCGAGCATTATCGCGTGGGCGAGATCGACTTGATGATACGCATCAAGAAAGTACTCCTTTGCGTCCGCAAAGCAGTCCGCAAGAACGTTGTCTTTATATCCCTGGGCGGGAAACTTCTCACTCATCGTTTCTTATCTTTTCGCTTTAGCCAGGCTAAGAATATTTGCGAAGACACGATATGCACCCGGCGTTCCGGCCGGAAGCTGGCGGAACCAAGAATACGAGGTATATAGATACTGCCCCTTTCCGATCTTCGCGTATAACATTCCGCCCTTTACCGGGTCTTCGCCCTCGTCGTTCGATTCCATCAGCGATGTATACTGCGGGTCGAACGTCGAGAAGCTGTAAAGATTCCGTTCCTGTACCCAGTTCTCCCAATCGGCATCCGTGATCTTATTCGGGAAATTGAACACCGGGTGGTCCGGCACAAGGATCGTGATCTTGGCGTTCTCGTCAGTAACCCGCAGGTTTGACACCCGCTGGTTACCGCGAGTTACGCCGGTCATGCTTGCCGGGAACGGCTGGAGGTTGTTCTGAACGTATTCGTGCTGCTGGTACTGTACGATCAGAGTCCCGCCGTTCCGGGCAAAGTCGAGTAGCCTTCCATTGTTGGCTACGAAATCCTGCCGCGTCTGCGACGCGCGGATGCCGACGACGATTGTGTCGAACTGGGACAGGTCGCCGGTCGAAAGGTCCTTTTCGCCGAGCATCGTCACTTCAAGGCCAAGCCGGCGGATCGCTTCCGGCACCTTGTCGCCGCTGCCCATGATGTAGCCGATCTTTACCGGCTCGACCTTCAGGTCCAGGACATGTGCGGTGATGTCAGCTTTTGTAAAAACGCGGTGCGTCTGAATGTGCGGATACGCGACCTCCTGCACCTTCTGGTCGAACGA
>JAUCQE010000311.1 GCA_030372865.1 Pyrinomonadaceae bacterium | reverse complement strand
AATGGGGAATTTGAAATGAAAATTACAGTAATGGTCAAGGTTCTTTTTGTTACTGCGTGTTTTGCGCTAATTTCCGTTAACGCGCTTGGACAAACCACCGCGTTCAAGTATCAAGGCGGCCTGACCGACACCGGATCACCGGCGAACGGCAGTTTTCAGATGAGCTTCAAGTTATTCGATGCGGCATCGGGCGGAAACCAAGTCGGACCGACCCTGACGGACGTCCCCGCGACCGCAACAAACGGTGTGTTTACTGTCACCCTCGACTTCGGCTCGGCGGCGCTTTCAGGCGCGAACCGTTGGTTGGAGATAAGTGTTCGCCGTAACTCTGGTGAGAGTTACGTTACGTTGAGCCCTCGCGAACCTATCACATCTTCACCCTACTCGGTTCGGACCCTAAGCGCCGCCATGGCCGATGATTCGCAAAAGCTTGGCGGCGTTGATGCGAGCCAATTCGTTCAAACGAACGACTCACGTTTGACCGATGCCCGTAATCCTCTTCCTGGCAGCACGAGTTACATTCAGAACCAGAACGCCGCTCCGCAGGCCGCGGCCAACATCAACATTTCCGGGAATGCTTCGCTTACGGACCTAAACGTTATTGGTTCGATCACAGCATCCGGCACTGCGCCGCCTACTGTCGCACCCGCCGGAAAGACACGTTTCTATTTCGACACTTCGACCAATAAGCTGCGCGTTTCCGAAAACGGCGGAGCTTACGTAAATCTCATCGGTGCCACCGGCGTCAGCGGCAGCGGAACCGCGAACCGAATTCCTTTCTTCAGCGCGGCTACAACGCTCGGTGATTCGAACATATTCCAGTCCGGCACAAACATTGGCATTGGAACGGCGACACCGGGATCGGGATTCGAACTTCGAGGCACCGGACTTGGTACTCAACAGCGAATTACCGACAGCGTGTCGGGCAATAGTCTTGTTCTGCAGGGCGGCCCGGCGAGCGGAATGAAGATTACCGGATACAACTACACTTCAGGCACCGCCCAGCCGCTGTATCTCGGCACGGACGGGGCGAACACTTACATAAACAGCGGCGGTGGTATCTTGGGTATCGGCACGACGACACCGAGTCCATTCTATCGCGTCGATTCCGCCGGCAGCGTGCGGGCATCTGCCAACACCCACGTGAACTTCACTGCCGAGGCCTCCGGCACCAACAACGGAGCCAGATTTAACATGAAAACGGCGACGCGGAACTGGTTCATTGGAACCTCGCAATCTCTAAACGGCGACCAGTTTTATATCGGTGAGGGAGACAGCCTGACCGCCGGGCAAAGGATGGTAATAACCACCAGCGGCCTGTTCGGTTTCGGCACCATAAACCCGAATCCAAACTACCGTGCGGATTTCATCGGCGGCGTCAGATCGATCGATACCGGGGCAACTCACTTCGTAGCCGAGACCATGGGCGGCACGAACTCATGGGCCAGATACTATATGCGCTCGGTGAACGCGAATGGCACCATGAATCAGAGTTGGTTCATGGGCACCTCACGGGATTTCAACAACAATCAGTTGTACATCGGAGATGAAACGAACAACCAAACTCGTTTTTCAATAACGCCGAACGGACCGATCGATCACCAGGGGAATGTCAGTCAGAACCATGCCGGTTTCGGCCTCCCTAAGGCAATGCTTCTTATCGACGGTAACGGTTCGATCGTTCGCTGCTATAACGGGGTGACCGGATCTTCGTTCGGAAACTGCGGATTTAATGCTGGACGTTTCGGCTCAGGCCCTGGTTCTTACTTCGTCGATCTTGGGTTCAACGCATTCCATCGATTCCTTTCCGCGACCGCATGGAGTACCTATCAAAACGTAGGTTTTACAATGTACACTGACGAGCCGAATAAAATTTTTCTGTGGGTAAGGAATGTAATGACAGGCGACTCCGGCGATGCCCAAGTGATGCTGATCGTCTATTAATAGACCGGTGACCGGCGGTAGAATCGGCGCCCGCGCGCAGAGTACCGCTAAGCGATTGATCCAACGCATTTGCCCACCTTTCATATACTCGATGGCGGGTTTCCGCACTCTGGGCGTGTGCGGAAACCCGATCGAATAAATTCCGGAGCATCGTGAAATATCGGCGCAGGTTCCTCCCGATGTGATTCCCGCTCGCCCTTTACCGGTCGGACGGTGTCGTTTCCGGCGGATACGAACCGCACACCGGCGAGAAAGCCACTCGCAGTAATCAAGTCAGATAAAGGTCATAGAACAGTCATAGATCAGTCATGATTTCCGGCGTACTGTCCGTGTATGGTTTGCTCGATCGGATAAAGAGCCTGCAGGCATTCTTCAGATCGGAGGAGTTCAATGAAACGTTCAGCCCCCTTCACGCAGTTATTGGTAGCGGTGACCATTCTTTTTCTGGCAATGAACGCGATATCGCAAACCACGGCGTTTTCCTATCAAGGCAGCCTGACCGACAACGGCTCAACGGCGAATGGGAGTTTCCAATTTCAGTTCAAGCTGTTTGACGCGGTATCAGGCGGGACGCAGATCGGAGCGACGCTTGAGAACATCACATTGAACGTAGTCGACGGTATCTTCAGCACCAAGCTCGACTTTGGAGCCGGCGTGCTAACCGGCGCGAACCGCTTTCTCGAGATCGCAGTCCGCCGAAATGCCGGCGAGCCCTTCATAACTCTAAGCCCTCGTGAGCAGATCGCTTCGGCACCGTACGCAGTCCGAACGCTTTCGGCCGTTCAGGCCGACACCGCCCTCGACGCGGAGAAGCTTGGAGGGGTGGCCGCGAATGAATATGTTACGTCTGCGAGCCTTAACACAAACGCCATTCGCAACCAGGCCACCCTCCAGTCACCTGCAAACTTCAATATCTCCGGCAGCGGCTATTTCGGCGGCAGAGTTGGGATCGGGACAACTACTCCGGCCGGCCTGCTTCACGTTCAATCACCGCTTACATTTGCGCCGATCTATATCCGCTCGGCAGCAGGCTTTGCGGAGGAAACGACCTTCCGGCTCCAGACAGACACCGGCATCACGGGCCAGGGCAAAAGCTTCGGCATCTACTCCGACAACGCCTCGGCATATCGACTGTTCATTAATGGTAACGGAAACGTAGGGGTTGGGACGACAGCCCCGTCTAGCAGGTTAGAGATCGCTGCCCAGAACGGTTTGGCGATAACGGGCTTTCAACCGTACTTCACATTGCGTGACACCAACAACGCAAACAAACGCGGAATTATTCAGTCGGCCGACGGAAAGCTTCTCTTTTACCCAAACAGCACCATCGGAGGGAATCCGTTGTTAGTGCTGAATGACAATGGCCTGACAGGTATCGGCACGACGGCGCCAAACGCGAAGCTCTCCATAAGCGGAGGACCGATCTGGACCTCTAACGCATGGACCGCCGGTTTCAATATGCCGAACGGCAGCGCTGTCGGCTGGACAGCGAACGCGTCAGGACAAAGATTCGGCATCGGCCAAAGCGGCGGCGGTCTTTATTTCTTTCGCACGACTAGCGATTTCGGCAACACCGCAAATCAAGCCACCTACGACCTGGTAATTCAAGACAACGGCAATATTTCGCAGGGACGAGACAAAAACGGACTCGTGAAAGCCCTATTAAAGGTGCACGAGACCGGTGCGATCATTCGTTGTTACAACTCCACTACCGGCGTATCAGCGGGTAGCTGCGGCTTCGCTGTCTCGCGGCCCGAAACAGGCATTTACGACATCAATTTCGGTTTTGAAATTGGCGACCGCTTCGTGGTTGCTCAAGGTACTCGGGAGTCAGGCGGCTGCGTTGTGCCTGTCGCGAGCATTAACGCGCAGGGCGGCGACTTTATGCGAATCAGAATGTCTTGTGCCAGTAACTTAAATGACGACAATACTTTCTTTCTAGTCGTTTTCTAGTCAATGCCTCGTCGGAGTATGCACCGAAACACTAAACAATTCCCAGTATCCTGGCCAGGTCATCGTGAGAGTGGCCCATCCGGAGACCCGATAAGACAAGGAGTTAGCTATGTTCAGACGATTCTGGAGTTCTATATGCGCAATTGTGTTTACAATCGCCTTTATTGCCGCGTCGGCGACCGCCCAGCAGCTGACAGTCAACAGTTCCGGTGACAGCAACGACTTTATTCCGGGCGACGGGGTCTGTTTAGACGGCGTCGGGAGTTGTACGCTGCGGGCGGCCATTCAAGAGGCAAATTCGTCCGCGGGTCCTGGGACCGTCGGTTTTGATTCCTCGCTGTCGGGCCAGACAATTCTCCTCACGCTCGGTCAGATATTGATCACAGACGAAGTCGCAATCGAAGGTCTCGGTGCGGGGTTGCTGACGGTATCCGGCAACAACATCAGCCGGATCTTTTCCGTGACTTCGGGGACGAACCTGACTATCAGGGGGCTTACGCTCACGAACGGCCGGGCCGCCGGCACGCCGGGAATTAACGGTCCGAACCGAACTAATGGTGATAACGGCGGAAATGGCACCGCCGGAGGCATCGGTGAAGGCGGTGCGATCCTTAATGCCGGGAATCTTCGGCTTGTAGACGTCACCGTTCGCCTGAGCGGTGCTTTTGGCGGTCGAGGGGGCGACGGTGGCCGAGGCGGCGACGGCACCATTGGTAATGGGAGCAACGGCGGGGACGGCGGCAATGGCGGGCCCGGCGGGTTCGCACGGGGTGGTGCAGTTATGAATACCGGTACCCTATCTGCCCTTCGCTGCACGTTTTATGGTAACGGTACGGTCGGTGGAGATGGCGGTCGCGGAGGCGACGGGGGAAGCGGCTTGTTTCCCGGCGACGGCGGCGACGGTGCAAATGGCGGGAGCGGTCTCGGGGGTGCGATCTACAGCACCGGAACCGCGAATCTTGCCAACGTGACGGTTAGCGAAAATGACCTCTCGTCCGGGCTCGGCGGAAACGGCGGACAAGGCGACGCTAACGACGTTGGCGGCATTCCCGGCCAACGCCAAGGCGGCGGCCTATTCATTACGTCGGGAGCTTCTGCAACAGTTCGCAATTCGACGATCGCCGCAAACACGCCGAGCGGAGCGACCGGTGGTGGCGTCTATAACCAGGGTTCTTTCTCTTTCGGCAATACGATAGTCGCGAACAACGGCTCATCCGATGTCTCGGGCAACTTCGATTCGCAAGGCTATAACCTGATCGAGGTCACTTCGGGCGCAACGATCGGCGGAACGCTCACGGGCAATGTGACCGGGATTGATCCGAACATCGGTCCGCTACAGAACAACGGCGGTCAGACCTTTACCCAAGCACTGCAAAACGGCAGCCCGGCTATCGACGCGGGCAGCGACGCTCTCGCCATCGACCCCGCCGATTCACAGCCGCTCGTCGCCGATCAACGTGAATTGCAGCGGATCGTCGGAAGCTCGGTCGATATCGGTGCGTTCGAGCACGGCGCGGGCGTGATCTGCCAGAATGTTTCGATACCGCTCGATATCCCAACTTCGCAGGACGCTGAGATACTAGTTCCGATCAATGTTTCGAACCTGACGGGCGCGAATGCGCTTTCGTACGATGCCGTGATCACCCATGATCCCGCTGTACTTCAGCCGGCTGCTTCGCCGATCGAATCCGCGGAAACCATTTCGGCCGCAATGGAGATCAACACCGGCGGCCCGGCAGGATCTCTGCAGATCTCTGCGTTCGGCACGGCCCCGCTTGCGGGCTCCGGAGTGCTTTTGTACTTGCGGTTCAATGTTGTCGGCGAACCACCGTCGTTCTCGAATCTTAATTTTAGCTCCTTCTCGTTCAACGAAGGCGAACCATGCTCGAACACTTCGAACGGCAGCGTTGCCGTACGAGGAACGATCGCCGGTTCCGTCGTTTACGGCACTTCGCCGGACCTGATACCAGTTCCGGGCACAACACTAACAGGCACCGGCTCTATCAACGTCGTATCTGTAACCAGCGCTGACGGGTCGTATCTAATGGCGAATTTCGGTGCCGGCGAATACACCGTCACGCCCTCGAAGACCGGCGACGTCAACGGTATTTCCGCCTATGACGCGTCGCTCATCTCTCGCTCTATAGTCGGGCTGGAGACTTTTACACCAAATCAACTCGTTGCCGCCGATGTGTCGAACAATGGTGGGGTCTCCAGTTTTGATGCCGCGCTGCTGGCACAGTACGTGGTCGTGATCCCAAATTCGGGCATCGCGGGAACATGGAAGTTTGTCCCAGCGTCGAGAACTTACGAAAGCATCGGCACCGAGATCGGACAGAATTACGACGCCATTCTGGTCGGCGAGGTCTCCGGCAACTGGACACCGCCGGCGAGTTTGTCATCTGCTTTCAAATACAGCCCGACGGCAGAAGGTGCAGCCGGTTCGCTGCTGCTTTCGCTACCTCAGGTAACCGCTAATACTGGCGACATTATTAGCGTTGAGGCATCGCTTTCCGGCCCTCTTTCCGAAGCGATCACGGCATATCAGTTCGATATGCTTTACGACCCCGCGGTCGTTCGGCCGCTCACCGAGTGGTACGAACTGGATGGCACGTTATCCGATGGCATGAACATTGCCGTCAACCAAACCACACCCGCTGTTCTTCGGGTCGCAGTTTATGGTTCGGGGTCGATCCAAGAGACGGGGACATTTATCAGGCTTCGTTTCGAGGTAGTCGGCGCCGCCGGATCACAATCGGACGTGATCTTGAACCGCATCCTGTTTAACGAGGGTTCGCCGCATGTCCAGGGGGCCAGCGGAGCGGTCACGGTCGCTGGCGAAAGCGTCCCAGCAGCCCCATCCGATCTATCGGCTTCAGCGACCGGCAACACCATCGGACTAACCTGGGCGGACAACTCGGTCAACGAGAACGGCTTTGCGATCGAGCGATGCAAGGGCCGCAATTGCCGGAACTTCGCGGCCATCGCAACCGTTGGTGCGAATTCAAGCTCGTTTACCGACACCGGAGTCCCTCGGAACACGCAATATCGTTATCGCGTGCGTTCCTTCAACGTCGTTGGGTTCTCGGAGTACTCGAACATCGTCTTAGTGACGACGCCAAAACGATGATCTGCCACTGCCCTTATGTCACGGACCCCGGTGGCGCAAACGACCGAGCCGGAGTTCGTGATCGATTCGGTGCGATGCACGAGGAGTAGGTTCAAGTTTGGCACGCCGGATATTTTCAAACTTCTAAACATCGTTAGGCAAAAATCAGCGGCGAAACCCTTCCACCAGCAGATTCCTTCAATTAGTGCCCACTTTTGCGTCCCCTGCGGGGTGCCGCGTCACAGCCGTTGAGGGAGGTCCGGTAAAGGCCTGCCCTCGACATTCAGATCATCACAAGGAGTACCGATATGAATGAATCACAGCCTACTAAAGCAGTTTCGAAACTTACGCCGTCGCATCTCTATGCGGTCATTCATGGATTGGCCGGATATAAACCAAACCCGGAGGACGACAACCCGCCGGGACCGTGGGGACCGGTGATAAGGATCGCGTTGAGAGCGGTCGAGAGATTTGGGCCGTTCCCTGAGCCTTGGCGGGCGGACGGGCATCTTCGCGATCTCGGGCCGGACCCGATACCGTGGCGGTTGAGTTCGC
>JAUCQE010000310.1 GCA_030372865.1 Pyrinomonadaceae bacterium | reverse complement strand
CCAAGGTATCGATATCAAGATTGCGTTTACGCTTGTTGGTCTTCTTCGTCAGAATGTGACGTGCGTGCGAATGGCCGCGTTTGAACTTACCGCTGGCCGTGGAGCGAAAACGCTTCGCAGCACCCTTGTGTGTTTTAAGTTTAGGCATAACCTTCTTCTCCTAATAGATACTTCTAAAAAGCTCTTTGTGATCTTTTCTCCGGCTACTCGCCGTTGTTCTCGGCTTTCTTTTCCGCCACCTTTGACTTCTTGGGAATAAAGATCGTGAACATCTGATAGCCTTCCATCTTCGGTGCTACCTCGACGTCCGCAATGTCCGCAAGGTCCTCGGTCAGTTTCGCCAGGATCTTTGCGCCAAGCTCGCGGTGCGTCATTTCGCGTCCGCGGAAGGCGATCGCCGCGCGTACTTTATCGCCGTCTCCCAGCCACTCGCGTGCATGTTTCATGCGGTAGCTGTAGTCATGGTCGTCTGTGCCGGGGCGGAATTTGATCTCCTTGACCTGCACTGTGACCTGCTTCTTTTTGGCTTCGTGGGCACGCTTCTTTTGTTCGTAAAGAAACTTGCCGTAGTCGATCAGTTTGCAAACGGGCGGCTTTGCATTCGGTGCGATCTCTACCAGGTCGATCCCGCGATTGCGGGCTTCCTGTATCGCATCGCGCGTGTCCATCACGCCGAGCGTTTCACCGTCCTCTGTAACGACCCGCACCGCCGGAACCCTGATCCGTTCATTCGTACGGTGCAGCGGCTCGCGCTGACGCGGCCGAAAATTACGTCCACCAAATCTTCTAGCGATATCTGCCTCCTAGTGTGATCAACGATCTTAGAGAGCACGCATCTGTCTTTGCTGCGTGATCATCTCCTTGAACTCTTCCAGAGACATCGCACCGATGTCTCCCTGCCTGCGTTCGCGAACCGCGACCTTGCCTTCTTCAAGCTCTTTGTCGCCGAGAACCAACATATACGGGACCTTCTGCAGTTGGGCGTCCCTGATCTTTGCCCCGATCTTATCAGACTTTACGTTCGTCTCAACGCGGAAACCGAATGCTTTTAATTCTTCCGCAACCGAGATCGCGTATTCGTTGATGCGATCGGTTATCGGCAGCACGGCGACCTGAACCGGAGCGAGCCAAAGCGGGAATGCACCCGCATAATGCTCGATCAGCACGCCGAAGAACCTTTCGATCGAACCGAACAGAGCACGGTGGATCATGTACGGCCGATGTTTCTGGTTGTCGTCGCCAGTGTATTCAAGCTCGAACCGTTCGGGAAGGTTGAAATCCAGCTGGATCGTACCAAGCTGCCACACGCGTCCGATGGCGTCCTCGATCTTGATATCGATCTTCGGCCCGTAGAATGCGGCCTCGCCTTCGATCCGTTCGTACGAGATGCCGCGTTCGTCGAGTGCACTCGCAAGCTGGGCCTCGGCTGCCGTCCAATCTTCATCGGCTCCGAGATATCCTTTATTCTCGGCACCGCCGCGGACGGAAAGCTCGAATTTGACCTTATCAAAGCCGTAAGTGTCGAAGACCTTGATCGCGAAATCGAGGCAATCGGCAACCTCGGCGTGAACCTGGTCCGGCCGTACAAATAAATGAGCGTCGTCGACCGTAAACCCGCGAACGCGCATAAGGCCATGAAGCGTTCCGGAAAGCTCGGCACGGTAGACCGTCCCCATTTCGGAATAACGCTGCGGCAGGTCGCGGTACGAGCGAGGTGACGACTTGTAAATGCCGATATGGAACGGGCAGTTCATTGGCTTGAGCCGATATTCTTCGTCCTCGATGCTCGTCGGAGCGTACATCGAATCGGAATAGTTGCCTTCGTGGCCGCTGGTGACCCAAAGATCGCGCTTGGCGATGTGCGGCGTAAACACGAAGCTATATCCGCGCTTTTCGAGTTCCTCTTTTAGCAGCCGCTCCATCTCGTTGCGGATGATGCCGCCTTTCGGATGCCAAAGTATCAGCCCCTGGCCGTAATCATCAGAGATCGAGAAGAGGTCGAGTTCGCGTCCCAGCTTGCGGTGGTCGCGTTTCTCGGCTTCCTCACGCTGCTTTACCCATGCGTCGAGTTCTTCCTGCTTCGCGAACGCGATGCCGTAGATACGCTGCAACTGGGCATTCTCGGCGTCGCCTTTCCAG
>JAUCQE010000309.1 GCA_030372865.1 Pyrinomonadaceae bacterium | reverse complement strand
TCGTGGGCTCGGAGATGTGTATAAGAGACAGCATCTATCTCGATTGCGGGACGGAAGATTTTCTATTCAAGAACAATCAGGATTTCGCTGCCTTGCTGATGGAAAAGAAGATACAGCACGAATACCGCCAACTGCCGGGTGCACACAACTGGAGCTACTGGAACAGCCAGGTGGTTGAGTTTCTCCAGCTGGCGAAGTACGGCCTGTCGGCAGAATGATCGGGAAAGAACATTATCAGCTATCACTTATTTCGAAATATGAAGCACTTAGTTTATCTACTCGTTGTAGTCTTCCTTGGCGTGTCAACGATGGCCGGTCAGAGCACGGAAACAGCAACTAGCCAGCGTATTGCCGACATCCAGTCGGCCTTGAAACAGCAGGGTTTTGACGGCTGGCTGTTTTACGATTTCAGGGGAAGCGATCCTCTTGCGCCCAGGATATTGAAGACCGAGCGTCTGGGCGGTTCGCGGCGGTGGTTCTATTTCATCCCGCGCGAGGGTGAGCCCGTTAAGGTGGTCCACGCTATCGAAGCAGACCAGCTTGACGTGCTGCCGGGTAAGAAGCTTGTTTACCGCGAATGGCAGCTGCTGCAGAACCAGGTGGAAAAAGCGGTCTTTGGCGACGGCAAGCCGAAAGGTAAGTTCCGCATCGCGATGCAGTATTCGCCAAGCAACGACATTCCGTATATCTCGCGTGTCGATGCGGGCACGATAGAGATGGTGCGGAAGACGGGTGTGACGATCGATTCGAGCGCGGACCTTGTGCAGCAGTTCGAAGCTGTGTGGACGCCGGAGCAATTGCAGATGCACACCGAGGCCGCGACGAAGATGCAGAAGGTAATTCTCGAAGCCTTCGCCGAGATCAAGCGACGCATCAACGCCGACATTCCGACGACGGAGAACGACGTTCAGCAGTTCATGATGAAGCGGTATGAGGAAGAGGGAATGAACCCATCGCCGATGATCGTTGCCGTGAATGCGAATGCTGCGTCGCCGCATTATTTTCCGCGTGCGGGCAAAGGAGCTCCGATCAAGAAAGGCGACCTGGTGCTGATCGACACGGTGACGAAGGTGAAAAAGCCGAAGGCACCGGCCGCGGACCTGACGTGGATGGGATACGTCGGCGAGACCGTGCCGGAGGAATATACAAAGATCTGGAACATCGTCTTTGAGGCACAGCAGTCGGCACTTGCCGCGGTGCGTGATGCATTCAAGAACGGCCGGCCGATAACCGGAGCACAGGTCGATGATGTGTCGCGGGGAATTATTCGCAAGGCGGGGTATGCCGACGAATTTCTGCATCGGACGGGCCATTCGATCGGCGAAGAAGGCCACGGCAACGGCGCGAATATCGACAACCTGGAAACGCGCGATTCACGACGGATCATCGCAGGAACGGCGTTCTCGATCGAACCGGGAATCTACTTCGCGGGACGTTTTGGCGTTCGGTCCGAGATCGACGTGTATGTCACGGGAACGGACGCGATCATCACGGCCCCGCATCAAACCGAGATCATTGCGATATTGAAGTAGGTATCACCACAGAGATCACAGAGAGCACGGAGAAATTAAGACAGGATGAACACGATGCTTGTTTGTTAAGAGGCGAGTCGATCCATCTGTCTATCGTGTACATCCTGTTATAACCACTCTGTGCTCTCTGTGTCCTCTGTGGTTAAAATATTCCTATGCTTAATTTTGCTATTGAGACCGCCCGCGATGCCGGGCGGGTTTTGCTTGAGAAGTTTGGCCGGATCGAGACGGTTACGAAGAAGGGTGACATTAATCTGGTTACCGAGGCGGATCTTGCTTCGGAGGCGTTGATCGTTGAGAGGATCAAATCCCATTTTCCGCGTCACGCGATCCTGGCGGAGGAAGCGGGCGATGCCGTGGTTGCGATCGAGGGCGACAGCGGGCACAAGTGGATAATCGACCCGCTGGACGGCACGACAAATTACGCTCACGGCTATCCGTGCTTTTGCGTGACGATAGCGCTGGAGCATTCTGGCGAGATCATTTTGGGCGTGACGTACGATCCGACTCGGGACGAGCTTTTCACGGCTGAGAAGGGTCGCGGTGCGGCGATGAACGGGAAGCCGATCCGTGTTTCGGGCACCGATGAGCTCGGCAACTCGCTGCTCGTTACCGGGTTTCCGTACGACATAAAACACCGGGAAGAATTTGCCCGGCACCTGACGGAATTTTTGCTGAATGCCCGCGGCGTGCGGCGTGACGGGTCGGCGGCGATCGACCTTGCGTACGTCGCATGCGGCCGATTTGATGGTTTTTGGGAAGAAGGGCTGAACCCGTGGGACGTTGCGGCCGGAAAGCTCCTGATCGAAGAAGCGGGCGGGACCGTCAGCTATTACGACGGTTCAGAGCTAAGTATTTACAGGCCGCCGATCGTAGCGAGCAACGGCCTGATCCACAACGAAATGCTGAACGTGCTGAAGTAACGGCAGAGCGGTCGGCTTGGCGACAAACGGCGGCACGCTGTGGTAATGTAAATTTCTTGCACCGACACCATTGTTTGACACACGGAATGACGAATTCCCGTGCGGCACGCAATGCGAACAACAGCAATAATATGGCATGGTTTCGACGCGACAAGCCGAAGATCGAAGGCGAGAGCAGCGAGGGCGAACGCATCGTCCGCACGGAGGGCATTTTTGTTAAGTGCCCGGACTGCGAAAACCCGCTTTATAAGCGTGAGCTGATCGAATCTCAGCAGGTCTGCACGCACTGTAATCATCATTTCAGGTACTCGGCGATCGAGCGGCTAGACACGCTTTTCGACGACGCTAAGTACGAGCGGATGGATGACGAGGTGACCTCGGGCGACCCGCTCGAATTTGTAGATACTAAGCCGTATAAGGACCGCATCGAGGCCGCAAAGGCGTCGTCGGGATTGCCCGAGGCGATAATTTCCGGCACAGGAAAGGTAGGCGGCCATTTGGTCTATGCGGGTGCGATGGACATGTCGTTCATCGGCGGTTCGATGGGTTCGGCGGTCGGCGAAAAGATCACGCGGCAGATCGAAAGGGCACTCGAAAACAAAGGTGCGGTCATAATCTTTTCCGCGTCGGGCGGTGCCCGAATGCAGGAAGGCACGCTCTCGTTGATGCAGATGGGCAAGATCTCGGCCGCGCTTTCGATGCTGCACGAAGCCGGGCTGCCGTTCATTTCAGTATTGACGGATCCGACGACGGGCGGCGTCACGGCGAGCTTTGCGATGCTCGGCGATGTGATACTTGCGGAGCCGAAGGCGTTGATCGGATTCGCCGGGCCCCGAGTCATCGAACAGACGATCCGGCAAAAACTGCCAAAGGGATTTCAGCGCAGCGAGTTCCTGCTGGAGCACGGCATGGTCGATCTGGTCGTTGACCGCAGGGAAATGCGGACGACGATAATCCGCATGCTCGACTTTATGATGAACGACAAGAAGGCGGCGTAGGCGATGCTTCAGACGGTATTAGCGGAATTGTACGAACGCGATCTCGGAACGCTGAAGGCGGAGATCGAAAAGTACGAAAATGAAGCCGATCTGTGGCGTGTCGCTGGCGACATCGCGAATTCAGGCGGCAATCTCTGCCTGCACATCGCGGGGAATCTTCAGCATTTTTTCGGTGCGGTGCTCGGCGGAACTGGCTATGTCCGCGATCGTGATGCGGAATTTGCGAGAAAGGAGGTGCCGAGAGAGGAACTGCTCCGAGAGGTTGATGCCGCACTCGCATCGGTCCTTGCGACGCTCGAAAAACTCACCGACGCAGACCTGACGAAAAACTACCCCATCGAAGTATTCGGCCGCCCGATGACGACCGAATATTTTATCGTTCATTTAGCGACTCACCTGACCTACCACCTCGGGCAGATCAATTACCATCGCCGTCTAATTTCAACTAAAGCCTGATCGCTTCAACCTTGTAGCCGAGTGCACGCAGGCGGGTGATTATGCCCGTTTCTCCGCCGAGATGGCCGGCACCGAAGGCGATGAACGAGCTTTTTTCCTTCATCAGAGCTTCGATCTTCGGGAGCCATGCGACGTTGCGGTCGTCGAGCAGGGCGACCTGCATATTGCTGCCGCTTTCTACCTGTGACGACGTGACCTTGTAAAGCAGGTCGGAATCCTGGGCGTTGTAGGCGGCTTTCAGTTCGCGGAACTGCTGGTACGATTTTTCGGGCGAGACCGCCATTTCGTAGAGCATTTTCGCCTGAACGTCGATCGGGATCTTTGCGAGCACCTCGCCCTGGAAGGCGGCGGTCTCGAGGCCCTCGACCGGTTTCTTTGCGGCTTGGGCGATGTTCTTTAGGGTCTCCTCGTATGAGGTCGGCTTTGCGCAGCCGCTGACCTTTTGATTGCTGAGGATGAGGACCTGGAGGGCGATCGGGCTGAGCGTCTGGACCATGTCGGCACGCAGGCCGACCGTCGCCACAAGAAATTCGTTCACCTTTGCGAACTGCTCCGGCGTCAGCGCGTCGCGGAACGTCTTGCCGTTCGGGAGTACGAGGGCGCGTGCCATCGAGGCAACCTCGGCGGGGTCGTCCATGTCCACCTCAAGCACGAGGCGGTCGCTTTCGGCGATCATCGTCTTGATCTTGTCGGTCGGCAAAAGCTCAGACGGGCAAGCGAGATGGACGGTGCCGAAGACGTAGGACGGCTTTGCCAGGCCCTTGCCGCTGATGCGGTAGAGAAGCCCGGTGTCCGGTGCCTTTGCGGCCTTTTGCGAAAAGATAACGAGGGGCAGCGACGCGATGGCGAAAACGATGATCCCAAACCTTGTTGCTTTGTGCATAATTCTTTTTTCGGTGAACATATAAATGTCGGCACCGGCCGATATTGAGATTCTAACTTTTCCGGCACGCGTCGGTAAACATTTTGGATTTTAACGAAGCACAAAATTATCTTTACTCGCTCGGCAATGAGGTCGCGGCGATGAAGCTTGGGCTGGAGAATATCAGCACCTTGCTCGCCGATCTCGGCTCGCCGCAGAAGAAATATCTGAAAGTGCAGGTCGCGGGGACGAACGGAAAGGGCTCGGTCTGCGCGTTCCTTGATTCGATCTGCCGACAGGCGGGTATTCGAACCGGGCTGTACACCTCGCCGCATCTTGTTTCTATGACCGAGCGGATAAAGATCGACGGTGCCGATATCAGCGAAGGAGATTTTGCACGGCTCGCGACACGCGTTCGGGAGACGGCCGAAAGACTGGTCGCGGAGGGGAAGCTAGGCTATACACCGACCTATTTCGAACAGGTGACGGCGATCGGGCTGCTTGCTTTCGCCGAGGCGAAGGTCGAGCTTGCGATACTGGAAACGGGACTCGGCGGCCGACTCGACGCGACCACCGCTGCGAATTCAGAGATCGCAGCCATCACGCGGATCGACCTCGACCACCAGGAATATCTCGGCGACACGATCGAGGAAATAGCGGCGGAAAAGGCCGCGATAATTACAGAAAGAACGCGTGATGTCGTTATTGGCATTCAATCCGAACCGGTAATGACCATCCTTCGCAATCGATGTCGCGATTTCGGTATTGAGCCGATAAATGATGGATACGATCCATGGGTCGTCCTGCCAGATGAAAACGAAACCGTAATGGTGAGCCTGAGTCTTCACTCCTTTCGAGGAGTCCATTTGGGCATAAAGGGACGGCATCAGATCGAGAATGCGCAGACAGCCGTGCAGATCGCAGAGGCACTCGCTTGTCACGGCCTGTTCCTCGATCTAGGGGACGAGAAAGAAGAGCGGATCGTTGAAGGTTTGCGGACTGCTTCGCACCCGGGCCGCCTGGAATACATAGGCAATTTTCTTTTGGACGGTGCACATAACGTCGCAGGTGCAGAGGCACTTGCTGCCTATCTCGATGAGTTCGTCGATCGGCCGATCACGATGATATTTGGCGCGATGAAAGAAAAGAACGTTCGCGAGATCGCAAATGTCCTTTGGACGAGGGCGGAAAAGCTGATCCTGACAAAGCCATCGAACTCCCGTGCAATGTCGCCCGACGAACTCGCATCCGCGGCACCTGCCGGTCTCGAAACGAACACAATAGTCAAAGCCGAAGGCTCCGCCGAGGCGATCGAGAAAGCAATTGAACTAACCTCGCCTGAAGGCATTATCGTGGTCACCGGGTCGCTCTATCTGGTTGGGGAAGTAAAAAAGTTGATCGGCACTAAATGAACGCGTCGGCTGTTTCGGAATAAGTTATAAGTGATAGCTGATAAGTGATAACGCGGCAGTTGTCGTATGATAATGGTCTTGGCTATCACTTTTCAGTTATTAGTTATCAGCTATTTCGGACAATTATCTTTATGCACAAGCTTGTTTTGATACGTCATGGCGAGAGCCAGTGGAATAAGGAAAATCGTTTTACGGGATGGAAGGATGTGGATCTTTCCGAAAAGGGCCGTGAAGAGGCGAAGGCGGCGGGGCAGCTTTTGAAGGCCGAGGGCTATACCTTCGATGAGGCGTATACGTCGGTGCTGAAGCGGGCGATCAGGACGCTGTGGATCATCCTCGACGAGATGGACCTGACGTGGATACCGGAGACGAAGTCGTGGCTGTTGAACGAACGGCACTACGGCGGACTTCAGGGCTTGAACAAGCAGGAGACCGCGGCGCAGTACGGCGAGGAGCAAGTGCTGATCTGGAGGCGGAGCTATGACGTGCTGCCGACGCTGCTTGATGAGTCGGACGAACGCTGGCTGGGGAATGACCCGAGATATGCCGGCATCGACCCCGCGATGTTCCCGCGTGCGGAGGCATTGAAGCAGACGGTCGAGCGTGTCGTGCCGTTTTACCAGACCGAGATCGTGCCGAAGATACAGGCCGGCAAGCGGTTGTTGATCGCCGCCCACGGAAACAGCCTGCGGGCGTTGGTGAAGTATCTCGATACGATCTCCGATGAAGAGATCGTAAGCCGCAATATCCCGACGGGCATTCCGCTGGTATACGAGCTTGACGAGAATTTGAAGCCGACGAAGAGCTATTACCTCGGCGATCAGGAAGCGATCAGGGCCGCTCAAGAGGCGGTCGCGAACCAGGGAAAAGCGAAGTAGAAAGCACCCCAAATCGTGTAATTTCGGACGCGAATAGTGGGTGAACCGAACCGTATTTCTCGTAATCAAAACGTCTGGTTATGCCTGGAATAATGGCCTGCCTAGACGTTTTTATTATTTGGGGAACATAATGCGTACAGCAAAGATCGGAATAACTCTCGCAACAATGACGCTCGTATTCTCGTCGTTCACGTTCGGGCAGACGACGACCCGCCGGACCACGACGAGGCGAACGAACACGCAGCCGACGCTCTCAAATGCCGATATTTCGATGGGCCTGAAAGAGGCGATCATCGTCGGCGTGCGGAATGCGGTTGACGAACTCGGCCGCGAGAACGGTTTTCTCGACAACGACCGCGTGAGAATTCCGCTGCCGAGCGGGCTGCAGCGTACAGAGCGTACACTTCGGGCACTCGGGCAGGGCCGCCGGGTCGATGAATTCATTGAGTCGATGAACCACGCGGCAGAGAAAGCTGTTCCGATCGCGACCGACGTTTTTATCGATTCGATCAAGCAGATGTCGTTCAACGATGCACGGCAGATCCTGTTCAGCGGACAGGAAGACGCCGCGACGCAGTTCTTCCGCCGGACGAGCGAGGAGAGGCTGAGGCAGGAGTTCCGGCCGATCGTCGAGGAGATGACCGAACAGGTCGGCGTGACGCAGAAGTACAAACAGATGATGGGCCGCTATGGCTTCATCGGACGTGCCATCGGACAGGATGCGTCGGACCTTGACGGGTACGTGACGCAGAAGGCACTCGACGGGCTATTCCTCCTGATCGCGGACGAAGAGGCGAAGATCCGCCGCGACCCGATCGGCCGTACGACGTCGATATTGAGGAGAGTATTTGGTGTGCTGAGATAGGAACAGGCAAACGGGCACATCCGCGGGAAGAGGAAAGCGATTTCCTTTTCCCGTTTTTTGCTTTTATACTCATTGACTTTGTATGTCGCTGAAAAAGCTCGTCTTTATCGCCTGCTGCATCTTCCTGCTTTCGCCCTACGGTTCGCCGCCGGTGGCGTTGGCTCTGGGTCTGGTGCTGGCTTTGACGATGGGTAATCCGTTTCCGGAACTGCAGGGAAAGCCGAGCAAATATCTGCTGCAGGCGTCGGTCGTGCTGCTCGGGTTCGGGATGAACCTCGGAGCGATCTATCAGGCAGGAAAGGACGGGATACTTTTTACCATCGCGACGATCGTAGGAACGCTCGTGCTGGGGCTTGCGGTCGGGCGGTTTCTCGGCGTCGGCAGCAAGACGTCGGCTCTTGTCTCATCGGGAACGGCGATCTGCGGCGGCAGCGCGATAGCGGCGGTCGGGCCGGCGATCAACGCCGAGAGCGAGGAGATGTCGGTGTCGCTAGGCACGGTCTTCATACTTAATTCGGTCGCACTTTTTCTGTTTCCGGCGATCGGCCATTTCGCGGGGATGACGGAGAACCAATTCGGCATCTGGGCGGCGATCGCGATACACGATACGAGTTCGGTCGTCGGTGCCGCGGGTGCATTCGGCCCCGACGCGCTTGCGACCGCAACGACAGTAAAGCTGGCGAGGGCGTTGTGGATCATCCCGCTTGTGCTCGTATTCGCGGCTATGTATCGGGAAACATCGGAGAACGGAAAGACGAAGATCGCCGTGCCTTGGTTCATATTTCTGTTCGTTGCGGCGGCGGCGATAAAGACCTATTCGCCGCTGTGGATATTCCCGAGCCTTTTCGATTCGCTGGTGAACCTGGCAAAAGCCGGGATGACGATCACGCTTTTCCTGATCGGCATCGGGCTTTCGAAAGCGACGCTGAAAGCTGTCGGGCCGCGGCCGCTGCTGCAGGGCGTGATACTTTGGATCGTTATTTCGTCGGTCTCGCTCGCGGCGGTGCTTGGGCTTTTATAAGGCTGTCGCTATCTTTTCCGTTTCATCGGGTCGTGGCCCCAATTCATTAACGAAAATCTCCAGTTTGACGCGAATATGTCGCCGGGCGGTTTTTCCTTCCGCCGAAGCCGGACGTAGGAGACGACCGCCTGCATGTGCCGCAGGTCGTCTTCGGTGTAGGCGTTGCGCCGTTTGGCCAGGATCTTCAGTATTCGGCGGCCGGATTCCTGCCCTTCGATGCCCGCTTGCGCGACGTCGCGACGGCCGAGCTTTTTAGAGTCGGCGGTGGCGAGACGGCGTTCGAGTTCGCCGGCGGGAATGTTCACGAGGCTGCGGAATTCTTTGATCACTTCGTCGGCATTTATTTTTGGGGCTCGCCTGGAAGCGGGCCGTTTTGCCGGTGATTGCGTCGCGGCCGTTTTCTTTGGAGCCGCAGGTTTTGCAGACGTGCGTTTCGCCGCGGCCTTTTTTGCAGGGCTCGCCGCCCGTTTTGCCGGTTTTGCCGCCTTCTTCGGTGCGGCTGCTTTCTTCGTGATGACCGCTTTCTTTCTAACTGCTGTTTTTGCGACGCTCTTTGCCGCCGGTTTTACGGTTTTCTTTTTCGCTGCACCCGGTTTCGGCTTTGCGGCCGGCTTCTTTGGCTGAGCGGCCTTCGGCTTTGCCGCGGCCGTTTTCTTTGCTGGTGTGGACTTTGGTTTCTTCACAACGGCCTTAGAAGCCTTTACTTTCTCGCGTTTTGGCTCCGCTTTTCTTGCTGTTTTCTTTACTGCCTTTGCCATTTTTCTTGCTCCGACTATCCGCATGAAAACCGACGCCGATGTACCGCCCGCGGCGATGTCGGTGCGGACTTTTCGCTGCTTTGGGCGGTTCGGGAATCAAGGAGGTCCGTTACTGCGGATCACTTATATTTTCTCAGATCCGCTCGCAGCGTGCAACCGGGAACGCAACGATGTACGATAGGTGAAACGAGATTTGCCGCGGCTTTTTGATTTGTTAAGATATAGGTTTCGGCAATAGCGGATTTTTTAGACAGTAATGAGCATCAAGCAGATCAGCGTTCGCGGGGCACGCCAGCACAACCTAAGGAACATCAGCGTGGACATCCCGCGCGACAAGTTCACGGTCATCACCGGGCTTTCGGGTTCGGGGAAATCTTCGCTTGCGTTCGACACGATATATGCCGAGGGCCAGCGGCGTTATGTGGAGTCCCTGTCGGCATATGCCCGCCAGTTTCTAGATCAGCTTGAAAAGCCCGATGTCGACTCGATCGAGGGGCTCTCGCCGGCGATCTCCATCGAACAGAAGACCGTTTCACGCAGCCCGCGTTCGACGGTCGGGACGGTGACGGAGATCTACGATTACCTGCGTCTGCTGTTCTCGTCGATCGGCCAGCCGCACTGCCATCAATGCGGGGCGGCGATCACGAGGCAATCGGTCGAGCAGATCGTCGCGGGCATACTCGAACTGCCCGAAGGCGAACGAGTGATGATCCTTGCCCCGGTCGTCCGCGGCCGCAAGGGCGAATTCAAAAAGGAACTCGAAAAGCTCCACAAGGACGGCTTTATCCGTGCACGCATCGACGGTGAGATGCGGCAGCTTGACGAAGAGATCAAGCTCGACAAACGCAAGAACCACACGATAGAGGTCGTGGTCGACCGCTTGCTGATCAAGGAAGGCGTCAAGGAACGGCTGACGGAATCGGTAAGGACGGCGTTGCGGCTGACGGGCGGCGGCGTGCTGGTCTCGATCGTTGACGGCGAAGAGAAACTTTATTCGGAGCGGATGGCGTGCGTGAACTGCGGCATCAACATCGCGACGCTCGAGCCGCGGTCGTTCTCGTTCAACTCGGTTTACGGTGCCTGCAAGCATTGCCAGGGCATCGGCACGGTGATGGAGATCGATGCGAACAAGATAGTCCCGGACCCGAGCCAGCCCGCCGGAAAGATCGAGTTTCTGAGCGGTGCGGACAGGTCGGGAGCGTCATTCCTTCGTTCGGCACTGCTCGCGATAATCGAGCGATACGTCGGCGGCGACAAGCTTGAACCGCCCGTGAACGGGGCACGCGAGCGAAAGAAAGGGAAGCGGCGGAAGAACAGCGATGCACCCGAGAGCGACAACCAGAAAGCTCTTTATGAGACGCCGTTCGGTGAGCTGCCGCAGGAGATACAGGACGCGTTCCTTTTCGGGACGAAGAAACGGCTGACGTTTCGGCAGGGCGATTACAAGTACGAGAGCGACTGGAAAGGCGCGCTGAGGTCGATGCGGGAGCGGATGGAAACTCCGCCGTCGGAAAAGGTCCGCGAGGCGTTGCTCGAACTCGTCGCACCGGTTCCGTGCCCGGTCTGCGAAGGCGCACGTTTGCAGCCGGAGAGCCTTGCCGTGCGGATAAACGGCCTCGGCATCGGCGAATATACTTCCATGCCGATCGCGGACGCAGTAGCGAGATTCGGCGAGATCAAACTGACGCAACGCGAGGAAAAGATCGCGGGGCTCGTGCTGAAAGAGAACCGCGACCGGCTGCGTTTTCTCGATGCGGTCGGGCTTGGGTATCTGACGCTCGACCGGCCGTCGGCGACGCTCTCGGGAGGCGAGGGGCAGCGGATAAGGCTTGCGACGCAGATCGGGTCGCAGCTTCGCGGCGTGCTTTACGTACTGGACGAGCCGAGCATCGGGCTGCATCCGCGAGATAACAAAAAGCTGCTCGAGACGCTGCATGAACTTCGCGATCTGGGCAACACGGTGCTTGTCGTCGAGCACGATGAGGAGACGATCGAGCATGCGGATTTCGTCGTCGATCTCGGGCCGCTGGCGGGGACGCACGGCGGCGAAGTGGTTGCCGTCGGGACTCCGAAGGAGATCGCGAACGC
>JAUCQE010000308.1 GCA_030372865.1 Pyrinomonadaceae bacterium | reverse complement strand
CCCCACGCGTGTGAAGCGTGTGCTCTACCACTGAGCTAAGTCGGCTTTGGTTTTCAATGTTTAGATCGACGGGTCGTCCGACTTTGCCGGGCGGTTCTCGTCGGTCGCTCGGATGGTCGAGAGCGACGAGTCGGTGTAAAAGTGCCTGACGCCGGTCTTTGTCACGCCCTCTGAGACCTGCGGGTCGGCGTTTATCGAATAGAATGCCGGGCAGCCGTCAGTCGGTTCCTCGACCGTCATATAAAAGACGTAGCCGTTGACGACCGGGCGTTCGCCGGCGAATTTTTCGTCGAGGCCGACGACACGCTGGGGGTCCTCGAACTTGCCGAATCGCCCGCGGTTTCGCGACGCGTACTGCGACTGGAGCGTCTGTATCTGCCGCATCGCCTGCATCGCCGAAGTTTCGTTGCCGGACTGGATCATTGCGCTCCAGGCATATGTGCCGACGCCGATGAGCAGGCCGATGATGGCGATAACGATCATCAGCTCGATCAGGTTAAATCCGCGTTCTCCGCGTCGCAGGTTACTAAATCTTCTCATAGGGTTTAAAGCTTTTGCCTCCGTACGCTTTCACGCGGATCGTGACGCTCAGTTTCAAAAGTTTAGTTGTTTTTGCCACATTTTTGCAAACTCCGCGTTAAACGGACGGTTCGCCGCAAACTTTCTTGTGCAGGCTGCATCAATAATCTAGTAAAATACTTACGGGCGTTCGCCCGGGTCTGCCTTGCTACCGAGATGGCCAACGAAATATCGATGAGAGACTGGATCGCAGAAAACGCTAAATCCGCGGCGGAGCCGAGCATCGTCCGGTTTGACGCGGCGGCAAAGATCGCCGACCTGCAGAGTGCTGTCGAACGGGTCATCAAGGGCAAATCGGAAACGGTGAAGTTCGCTCTCGTTACGCTTTTTGCCGGCGGCCACCTGCTGATCGAGGACGTGCCCGGCATCGGCAAGACGACGCTTTCCAACGCGCTTGCACGGGCACTGGACCTGGCGATCCAGCGTATCCAGTTCACCTCGGACCTTTTGCCGTCGGACGTTCTCGGGCTTTCGATCTATAACCAGCGTAGCGGCGATTTCGAGTGGAAGCCGGGCCCGATATTCTCGAACATCGTGCTGGCCGACGAGATCAACCGCGCGACGCCGAAAACGCAGTCCGCACTTCTTGAGGCGATGGCCGAAGAACAGGTGACGGTCGAGGGCGTCTCGCGGCGTCTGCCTCACCCGTTCATGGTGATCGCAACGCAAAACCCGGCCGAACACCACGGGACTTATCCGCTGCCGGAATCGCAGCTCGACCGCTTTATGCTGCGGCTGCACATGGGCTACCCGAGTCTTGAGGACGAACGAGCGATACTCCGCGACCGCGAGGCTATCGATCCGCTCGAGTCGATCGAGCCGGTGCTGACGCAGGCAGACGTAAAGAATCTGCAGGCAAGCGTGAAGCGCGTGCGCGTCGACGACGCACTTGTGGATTACCTGCTCGCGATAGTCGAGGGAACGCGGCACTCAGACGCACTCGAACTCGGCATCAGTCCGCGTGGCAGCCTTATGCTTTTCCGCTCGGCCCAGGCACTCGCATTGGTCGAGGGGCGGGAATACTGCATCGCGGACGACATCAAACGACTTGTTATTCCGTGCTTTGCCCACCGCGTTATCGTGAACACAAGGGCGTCGGGCCTTAAGAACCGCACTCGCGAAGCCGAACAGGCTCTTCAGGAAATTCTCAAGAACACGGCCGTTCCGCTTTAGAAACCGGTGCCGCGGCGGGCGATAATAGTATCTAATGCGGCTCAGCGACCTCAGGCAGATATTTAGTCTCCGCGACCTCAGAAATGCGGTGCTCGGGCTGATCGTCATTTTCGGCGGCATCGGGCTCGCCGCTTTGACCCTTTACGCACACCGCACGGGCCAGCCGCGTCTCGCCGGACTCGCGGCGGCGATCTCCCTAGTTTTCGTCGTTCTCATCCTGATTTTCGTCGTGCCGCCGCTTGCGAGAAACGCGAGCAAAGAGGCATCGCAGCTAAACCTGCCGTTCGAGCTGACGATCGGCGGCGCGATCATGCTCGGGCTTATCGTTATCGTCGGGTTCTCGGCTTGGAACACGGGCAACAACCTGCTTTTCCTTGTGCTGTCGTTCCTGGCGGCGGCGATGATCGTCGGTTTCTTCGCGGGCGGCATCTCGCTGAAGAAGCTCGACGTGAAGATGCGGTTTCCCGAGACGATCTTTGCCGGCGAGGCGACGCCGATACTGGTCAGCCTGCAGAACCGGAAGCGGCTTTTCCCGAGCTATTCGGTCGTCGCGGAGGTCCGCGGCACTGAGCGCGAACGGTCGGCGTTCGAGGCGGAGATCCGCCGGATGCTGCCTTCGTTCCTCGCAAAGCGTTTCTCACAGGCACCGATCATTCGGCGGACGCTGGATTATTTTGTCCACGTCCCGCGAAACGAGACGGCCGAAAGCCGCGTCGAGCACATCTTTCCGCACCGCGGGCGTTTTCTGATCAAGGATTTCGAGATCTCGACGAAATTTCCGTTCGCGTTCTTTCGTCACCGGCGAAGGCTGGCGGCAAAGGCGACCGAGCTGATCGTCTTTCCAAAGCTCGAAACGATCGACCCCGACCTTGAGACCTATCCGCTCGAGACGGGAAACCGCGTCGTTTTCAAACGCGGGTCGGGCCAGGACCTGCTTGCCCTTCGCGGCTACCATCCGAACGACGATTTGCGGCGGGTCGACTGGAAAGCGACGGCGCGTTCGCGAGATCTTGTGGTCCGCGAGTTTTCAGCCGAGGACGACCGGAAGATCGTGGTAGCGATCGACACCAGGCTGCCGGCAAGCGAAACGGGCAAAAAGACGCTCCGCGAGCGGATAGAGGCCGAGCAGTCGGGAAAGGACACGCTGCGGTCGGAAAGGTTCGAAGCCGCCGTGACCAAGGCCGCGTCGATAATCGCCCATTTTACGGAGGAACAAGCCGAGATAACGCTGGTGATCGACGGAGACGCGGGCGAGCCCGGCATCGGCAACCGGCACCTCCACGATTCGCTGCGGCGGCTTGCGGTCATTGAGCCGCGATTTGTCGATGAGATCGGCGGCCCGGCGGGGATCTTCGCAACACTGCAGGAATCGGCGGAACAGAGCGAAGAAAGCCATATTTTCCTGCTGACCGCCGCGGAGACCGGCGAGATCCCGGCCGAGATCGCGTCGCGGGCAAAAATTGTCGCGATTTAGCCGTCTGTTTGTCACAAAATCAGGGCCGGTGGTGTATTTTAGGTGAATCGCATCGGCGGATGCTGAGAAATGAGCGAAGCGACGGAAATACTTGTGGACTCAATGTCCGAGAGCACAACGGCCGCAGCGGCACTAGAAAGGATCGAATTCGAGGAGGCCTTCGCGCTGCACCATCGAACTGTGTTCCGCGCCGCAAAGTCGATATTGCAGGACGCCGCGCTCGCCGAAGACGTAACGCAGGAGGTGTTCATCCGGCTGTATAATCATCAGGATTCGATACAAAACGCCGAGATGCTCCGCCCGTGGCTGATAAGGGTCGCGTTGAACCTGGCGAAGAACACCATCAGGGGCAACATTAGGGCGAACACCCGCGACGAGAATTACGTCAAAGAAACAGTTGAGAACAGCATTTTTTCAGTCGAATCGGAATACGAGCAGGCGACCGAGGTAAACGAGATCAGACGGGCACTTAACAAGGTGAAAGAACCGCTGAGAAGCTGCCTGGTCCTGAAACAGCAGGGACTTTCGTACAGAGAGATCGCCGAGAGCTTGTCACTCAACGAAAACAGCATCGGAACATATGTCGCGAGGGCACGGGCAGAGTTCATGCGGTTTTACGGAAAGACGGGCAAGGAGATGTTATGAGCAGAGATTGTTTTGAGCAAGGTACATTACAGGCATTCCTGGACGGCGAGACCGCTCCGGAACTGTCGATCCGCATAACCGACCACGTGGCGGATTGCGATGCCTGCGCAATGCAGCTCGCCGTGGCCGAAGAAGAAACTGCCCTCGTATTCAACGCCCTCGACCGCGAACTGAATTCGCTTGTCCCGACGCAGCGGCTTTGGAGCCGCATCAACGAATCGATCGAGGCCGAAAAGAGCCATGCATCGATCTGGAGCCGGCTTTACGCTTTAATCTCGGTCTATGTCGCCAGCCCGTCGCTGACGGCCGCCGCTGGAGTGCTGCTGTTTGTCGGTGTTGCTGCATTCGTTTGGACTTCAAATGTGAACGAGCCCGCGGTTAACGAGATCAGCAGGGTAATTAGTCCGCGGCCGCAGGTTAACCCGGTCTCGCTGCCGACGCAGGCACCGACGTCTGCGGGCGACACTGTTGTTTCGGATCTGCCGCCGGTGATGCCGGAGCGAAACGATACCGGCCGCGTCGTGGCGATGAACGCCGGCCGTAAGTCTAAGAGAGGAACGCAGGCCGCCCGGGCAAGCTATGCGGTCGATATCCGCCCGGCAGAGGCAGAATATATCCCGGGCGAGGAAAGCTATATCCGCACGATCACCGAACTCAACGACCGCGTGCAGGCACAGAAGGATGTTGTGATACCGGTCTCGTCACGCGTTGCGTTCGAACGCGACATGGCGGTCGTGACCGATGCGATCGAGCGGACGCGAAAGGCCGTCCGACGCGACCCGAACAACCAGGCGGCACGACAGGTGCTCTATGCGGCGTATCAGGACAAGATCGACCTGCTCAGTTCGGTCGGCGGGCGGGAGGAATTGATGGCCAGCCTGCGATAGCCATTCGGGAACGGAAATAATGAGAATCATTCGCTACATCTTTCTCCCGTTTACGCTACTCGCGTGTCTCGCAGTCATTGCGGCCGCTCAAACGCCGCCGAAGCCGGGAACGCAGGTCCGCGTCGCACCGGCACCGCCGCGTGTGCCGACGCCGCGAACGGATTCGGAAATGCGGATGGCGGTCGACCCGAACGTGAACGTTAAATTCTGCGTCTCGGAAGCAGAGCTGAAGATCAACGGCTGGAACCGCGATGAGGTCCGCGTATTCGTCCGCGACGGCTGGAAATTCAACATGAAGGTGCTCGAAAAGGACAAGACGAGCACGAAGCCGAACTGGCTGTGGATCACGCCCGCCGAGCCGGAAGCGGGAAGCGTGCCCGGTTACAGACCCGAATGCCTTTCGGGCCGGACGGTCGAGATCGACCTGCCGATGAACAGCAGCCTGAATATCACGGGACGCTCGACCGAAACGACCATCGATTCTGTTAAGAAGGTAGAGATCAAGATCGTCGAAGGCGGAATTTCGATGAGAAATATCAGCGGCGGCATCTCGGCATTCGCTTATCAAGGCGACCTGACCGTAGAGAATTCCGCCGGCTCGATCGCGGTCGAGACGACGACCGGGAACGTCATCGCGTACGACGTGACGCCGGGCAATATCGGCGAGGTCTTTCGCGTCAGGACGAACAGCGGTACGGTGATGATGCAGAACGTAGAGCATCGTCAGATAGAGGCGAATTCGATAACGGGAGCGGTGAATTTCGACGGCAAGTTCCTTCCGGGCGGGGTTTACAGCTTTAAGACGTCGAACGGTTCGATCCGGCTGCTATTGCCGGACGACACGTCGGCAATGTTCGAGGCGATCTACGGCTTCGGCTCGTTCAATTCGGATTATCCGCTTGAATACACCATGGAGACCAAGATGCCGACCGGGCAGAAGGTGGTCGCAAGGCTCGGTTCCGGCGATTCGAACGTAAAGCTGACCACCAACAGCGGCACCATCCACATCTTCAAAAAGAAATAGTCAGAATTCGCCAAGGTCGCGGCCGGTGCGGCGGCGGAAATGCTCCGCCATCGAAGGGGCGTCTTCCGAGCCCTCGTCGCGCGAGATCTTTTCGACACGCCACATCGGAATGAACGAATCGGTCATCGGAAGGAACTGTTCGCCGTTCGCGATCGATGCGCACCAGTCGTCGAAATAACCGAGGTCGATCGCCCGGACGAAGACGCCGGCGGCGTTTATCTCATCAAGTATGCCGAGCAGCTTTTCCCGCGGTGTGTGGAGCACCAATATCACGCTTTCGCCGGTCTCTATCTTCATAACTTGTCGGAACTTAGAGATAGCACGGAACCGCCGAGTTTCAAACAGACGGCATTCCGGCTACACCCAAATCTTTATATTCTGCATCAATTATCTTAGAATCTGACTCACCGCAA
>JAUCQE010000307.1 GCA_030372865.1 Pyrinomonadaceae bacterium | reverse complement strand
GACGGCGACCAACTTCGGCGTCGGGTCGAGATCCTTCTCTATCGCTGTAGGCGATTTCAACGGCGATGGCATACAGGATCTCGCAGTCGCCCTTGTATTTTCATCCCATGTTGCCATCCTGTCCGGCAACGGATCTGGGGGCTTTGGGCCAGCAGCCAGTTTTTGGCTCGGGTTCGGTGTATTTCGCCCTCGCTCCGTCGCTGTGGGCGATTTCAACGGCGACGGAAAGCAGGATCTTGTCACGGCAAATGGTGATGTCGGTTCAGGATTGAACAATGTCACAGTTCTCCTAAACAACTGCACCCCAATACCATCGATTCAGTCTCCCTTTGACTTTGACGGCGACGGGAAGACGGATATTTCTATCTATCGTCCAGCGGTCGGCGAATGGTGGTATTTGCGAAGCTCTGACGGCGGCGACCGTGCCTTTGCGTTCGGCAATGAAACCGACGTCCTTGTACCCGGTGACTATACGGGCGACGGAAAAGCGGATCAGGCCTTTTACCGCAACGGCGAATGGTTCGTCCTAAGGAGCAACGACTTCTCTTTCTACTCGTTCCCGTTCGGCAATGCGACCGACACACCTTCGCCTGCGGACTACGACGGCGACGGGAAGACCGACGCCGCGGTGTTCCGTTCTTCGACGGGAACCTGGTACATCCAGCGTTCATCGGACAACCAGACGGTGATACAGGGCTTCGGGCAGACGGGCGACCGTCCGGTGCCGGCAGACTATGACGGCGACGGTAAATCGGACATTGCCATCTTTCGCCCGTCGCTTGGCCAATGGTGGCTGAACCGTTCAACCCAAGGGGTGATCGCCCTCACGTTCGGCAATTCGGACGACCGTAATGTCCCGGGCGACTACACGGGCGACGGCAAGGCGGACGTCGCATTGTTCCGCCCGTTGACCAACGAATGGTTCGTGCTCCGCTCGAATGACATGTCGTTCTACTCCTTCCCGTTCGGTGCGCCAGGCGACGTTCCGGCACCGGGCGACTACGACGGAGACGGCAAAACGGACGCCGCGGTTTTCCGGCCGTCAAACTCTAACTGGTTCGTATTGAGATCGACCGCGGGCCCGCTGATCCAGCAGTTTGGTGCGGCGGGTGACCAGCCTGTGCCGGGAGCTTTCGTGAGGTAGGGGCAGGCCGAGGTCCCCGGCCCGCCGATCGTCCGGGCAAATGCTATTGCTTGGTGAAGACGTGCGTTGCAGCGTTCGTGCCGCGGGGCGTTTGCTGTTCGCGTTCGACGGTGAGGGTTTTGCCGTCGGCTGAAAGCGACCAGACCTCTTTGGTCGTCATCGTCATTTCGCCCATCTGGGTGTTGAATGTGCGTGTCGAGGTGAGCGTCAGCTTGCCGCCGGCGTTAACGGCTTTCAGGGTCACGGGCACGGCGCCCATCTGCGATTCCAATTCCGTTTTGGTTTCTTTTCCGTCAAGGCTGTAGGTAAACGTGCTGTCACCGCCGAGGCCGCCACGTCCGCCGCGTCCCATTCCGCCGTTGGGCGGTGCCTGGCGTTTCGTCTCGGGTACGATGGTAATATCTTTCGCGGTCTGGGTAACCGTCAGCTTCATCGATTCGACCCGCGAACGCTCATCCAGTTTTGACTTGCTTATGTCCAGGTTCCACGTTCCTGAATAGTCGGCCGGCTTGTCCTGCGCGAACGCAGCGAGCGAAAGCAGGCATATCGCTGCCATTAAAAACAATACTCTTTTCACAACTGCTCCTCCGAAGATAAAAAATACGGGTTTCCGAAGCCTTAGACGTTCGGAAACCCGGATTAGTTTTTATACCAATGTAAAGAAATGTCAATCGCCGCTGCGCGAGCGTTTCGCAAGCGCCACGCCGCCGACGCCGGCGAGCATGCCGAGGAGGGACATGGCGATCTCGAAGGTCTTGATGGTCGTGGCATCGAGCGACGGGATCGCGTAGACGATCAGGTCGTTGATGAACGAGAATGCCGAGATGCCGAGGCCGAGAGCGGCGACCAGGAATCCGATCGACGCGACGGCGAGGAATGTCGGGTTTCCGCGTGGCGTGCCCTCTTCGACGGCGAGGTTGCTGTTAGAAAAGCCGTAGCCGAAGTAGATCGCGAGGCCGAGCAGCATCCAGACGGCGAACCGCGTCCAGTTCGTCACGCCAAGTTCGGTCATCAGGTACGCGCAAAGCAGAAGCCCGAGCACCGGGATAAGCGTCAGTTTCTTGGTCAGCGAAAGCACCGCGATCAGCACACAGAGGATCAGGAACGAGATCATCGGTATCTTGTGGCTGAATGCCGCGAGCATCGTTTCGCCCTCCTCGGGCGTGATGGTGAAGAAGTTCGAGATCGCGTCCGGATTGAATGCGTAAAGCGCCGCAAGCACGATCAACATCAGTGCGGGGACGATGAACTGCCCGTTAATATAGGGCACGAACCGGTTCTCGCGGCCGAATTCCTTGTCTTTGAAAAGCACGCCGGCACAGACGACGACGAATGCGAAGAGGGTGCCGATACTGGCAAGGTCGGTCACCTCGGTCAGGTTCATGAATAATGCCGGGATGGCGACGACGAGCCCTGTGATGATGGTCGCGAACCACGGCGTCTTGAACTTTGGATGTATCGAGGAAAAGACCCGCGGCAAGAGTCCGTCGCGGCTCATCGCCATCCACAGACGCGGCTGGCCGATCTGGAAGACGAGGAAGAC
>JAUCQE010000306.1 GCA_030372865.1 Pyrinomonadaceae bacterium | reverse complement strand
GTGATTACTCGATCAGCGGACTCGGAACGGGAGCGTATACCGTGACTCCATCCAAATCGGCACAGCCGATCGGAACGGTGAACGGCATCAGCCCAAGCGACTCGGCATTGATCGCTCAATACGGGGCGGGCTTTATCCTTCTGAACGCAAATCAGCTGCTCGCCGCGGACGTCACAAATAATGGCACGGTTTCCCCGCTTGACGCTGCGTATATCGCTCAGTGGTCGGTAGGAATCGCGAATCCGGGAATTACCGGAACGTGGAAGTTCGTCCCGGCTAGCCGTAACTACGCGAATGTCGAAACCGCCCAGACGAACCAGGATTACAGTGCGATCCTTATGGGAGATGTCACCGGAAACTGGAACCCCGCAGGTCCCGGCCTGACGGCGCTGTATCGTGCAGATGAGGAGGACGCGGTTGCGATAACAGCTCCCCAGTTTGAAGCACGGCAGGGGACGACAGTTCGGGTACCGGTCACCATCGGCGACATTTCCGGTAAGGGTGTCATCGCTTATCAGTTCGACGTTGCTTTCGATCCGACCGTGATAGAGCCGGCGGACGTCGCTGCTGACATCGAGGAATCGTTGAGTTCAGGCATGAACCTTGTCTTCAATTCGGCTGAGCCGGGATTACTGCGTGTTGCAGTCTACGGGATCATACCGATCGAAGGAAAAGGTGTCCTGATGAACCTGAACTTCGACGTAGTCGGAGCGAAGGGCAGCGGTACGGAACTCGTGATCAAGACCGCATTGCTGAACGAAGGCTCGGTAAAGGCAAGTGCCGTCAACGGAAAAGTTGGCGTCATAGAGTCCGCCGAACCCGGGTCGATCAGCGGCCGACTAATCTCGGCTACCGGTAAACCCGTTGGCAATGCTCGTATATTGCTGACCGACACGATGGGCAACCGCCGTTCGGTCATATCAAACGGGTTTGGCGAATTCGAGGCTTCGGGCTTCGAGATCGGCCAAACGATTACGATCCAAGTGTATTCCAAGGAAGACACCTTCACACCGCGGACTGTAAGCATAACAGGCGACCTTGTGAGCCTGGATATGATTGCAGACCAGTAAAACCGGGCTGGGGAAAGGGCTATCCAAATCGGCCCTTTCCCCTATCCTTTTCTCATCATCCCCGTTTTCGATCGTTGTCCACATTCCAAATCCGCCGAATTCGCTTCGATATTCCGGCAGGAGGAGTTTAGAAAATATGAAGTCTGTCTGTCTCTTATACACATCTGACGCTGCCGACGAGTTCCGAACGG
>JAUCQE010000305.1 GCA_030372865.1 Pyrinomonadaceae bacterium | reverse complement strand
TTCGGAACTCGTCGGCAGCGTCAGATGTGTATAAGAGACAGACTAAAGCCTTTCCAGCGAAGTCAGGGCTGTTCGATGTGTCGGCGGCGATCACGCCGGCGAACGCCTTGCCGCAGAGTTTATTAAGTTCCTGCCAGAACACGTCGAGCGGTGCGACGGCTTTCGTTTGGGAATACGCGGCAGCAGGGGCGATCAGACCGGCGAAAGCGATTACTGCGATCGAGTTAAGAATTTGCTTCATTTAGGTATCGGCCGGGCGCGATCAATACTCCAGCACTTCGACCTTCTTCACCTTGCCGTCGCGGATCTTAACGACCCAGATGACAGTGTAGACGGACTCGTCGAGGTTCTTGAACAGATCTTTCTTAACGAGCAGGTTTACGACGCCGGGTGTCGAATTGGAGTGGCCCGCGATGACAAAACGCTTCGTCTTGCTCGCCATTATCTTGTCCAAAAGCTCCTGCGGCTTTCGGTGATCGTAGATCTCGACAGTCTTGCCGCGTTTTTGTGCCCACGGCGTTATCGTGTCGCGGGTTCGCTTGAAATTCGTCGAATAGAACGCCCCGGGCTTGTAGCGTCCGGCCGCCTTGATCAACCGCTGAGCCCGCTCACGGCCCTCAGCCGTAAGATCCGGGTCATTCGGATCCGCCGTCTCCGAAGCATCCTTCTCCGCATGACGAACCAGGATGATCGTCTTGTCCTGGGCAGAGACTTCGGGAGCCAGGGAAACCACAAATACCAGAAGTAATGGAAGTAAGATTCTTGGTAGCATATGTATCGTTGTTAATGTCGTCAATACTACGCACTAAATCAAGTTCGGGTTGCAGACTGCAAACCCATTTCGCAAAATGCAAACAGTCTATCGCACCGAATCAATAATAAACTGGGCTTGGAACGGCGGTCACGAGGAATAGCAATTGCCTGAAGTCAGACTGTAAATGCTCAGCCTACCAGAAAAACGAAAGGGCGTCTTCATTGTTGGACTCACACTTACGGTCGTATTCTCAATACTGATCGGTCTTCTTCATTTCGGAGTGCTATATCTGTTCGGAGTACCGTTTCTCGGTATCTTCGCAGGCATCGTCCTGATCTGGTATTCCCAAATATCCAGAGCTGCAAAGTTCTTTATATCCGTTCTTCCTTTGCCACTAATCATCAGTTCTTTTTTTCTTTTTCTTTATTTGAGAACGGCAGAAGGGGAAGACTTCGTGGTTCCCGCTGCGTATCAAGGTGAGATTGTAGTGTTCTACAACGAGCCGTGCGGCACGCCGGTTCACTACGAAAGGGGCAGACGAATTTACGAAATTCCGAATGAGGGTGTTCTTATAACGCAGGGGTTGAAGAACGAGGGATATCACGACCGTAAGTTTTATATTAGGCAAAGCGACGGGATTCTCGATGAGATACCGATATTTGGACGGCAGGACTTCGAAACGGAAAAAAAGGAATGGGGAACGTATACCAGGGCAACGCAACCTGAATTAACACTGGACACCGTTGGTGCTTTTTGGTCTCACGGTCGCGAAACGTACTTCCTCTCCAGAGACTCGATCGGTTACACCGTTTCCACCTACCGCGAATTCAGCCGGGATGCCAAAGAACGAGCCTTTGAACAAAAGGAATTTACGGGTCGAGCCGAAGCCCTGTTAATTAAATGCCGACAAGGCTCTTGAAAGACTCGGGTTATACAAACATCTTTCCGGGGTTCAGAATTCCCTTCGGGTCGAAGACCTTCTTGATGCCTTTCATTATCTCGAGCGTCGGGCGGTCGATGGCGTAGTGCATGTACTGCGATTTTACGTAGCCGATGCCGTGTTCGCCGGAGATGGTGCCGCCGAGATCGACGGAAAGCTGAAAGG
>JAUCQE010000304.1 GCA_030372865.1 Pyrinomonadaceae bacterium | reverse complement strand
AGATGTGTATAAGAGACAGGTTCTGAATCGGTTACGAGCATTTTAATCGGCATAACGTGTATTTTCAAATAAAAACCTCTTGACATCCTCGGCGTTTCATATATGATACGTTGTAGCGTGCAACGTACACGCTGATATTGCCCTACAAATCAATCTTTGTCAAGGAATTATTGAAATGCGAACGACGACCAAGATCCAAAATGCCAAAACCCCGCAAAAACTACGCAAAGCCAACGAACGTTTCAAAAAGCCGGAGCGGTTCCATGAGCCGGAAAAGCTGTTTGACGAATACTGGCGAATGGGCGAGCTGGCGATGATGTTTGGCCAGGCTGGTGTCGGCAAGAGCATTTTGGCGGTGCAGGTCGCCGATGCGCTCGCACGCGGGCGGGCGCTCGACGGCTTTCGGATGCCGGCGGGCATGCGGCGGGTCTTGTACGTTGACCTGAAGATGAGCGACCGGCAGTTTCAGATGCGGTATTCGCGGCGGGCCGGGCCGGGAGTGTATCCGCCGTACGAGACGTACCGGTTTGCCGACAACCTCTACCGCGATCGGCCGGATTCGCCCGAGGAGCTCTGCGATTGGCTCGAGGAGGTGCTGCCAAAGAGCGGCGTCCTTGCCGTCGTGATCGATGACATTTCGTCGGTCGGGCGGAGCAGCGGCGACACACGCGGGCTGCTGGCCGTGATGCGTCGGCTGCGGCGTCTGGCAGAGCGGCAGCGGATCGGGATTCTCGTTCTGGCCGATGCGGCGGAGCCGGGAAAGAGCGGACTCGTCAGCGAGGCGGACCTGCGGCGGACTCGGATGCTGTGCTCGGCGGCCGACAGCGTTTTTGCGATCGGGCATCACCCGCAGCGGCCGGGGCAGCGGTACATAGTGCAGACGCGGTCGGCGAACGCGCCGATATTCTGGACCACGTATAACGCACCGATCTGCGTCATCGAAAAGGACGAGAAGGCGATGCTGCGGTTTGGGTTCGACGACAGGTTCAGCCCGTATATCAGCCCTGATGAGCTGACGCTGATCCGGCGGGTGAAAGGCGCAAGGAATGCAGGCATCACGTTTCGCGAGATCGAAGCAAAATTCGGCATCTCAAAATCCCAGGCCGCACGGCTGATGAAGAAATGGACCCCGGCGATGGGAGCGGAAACGTGGGAAGTGGCGAGTGACGAGTGCCAAGTGGCGAGTGAAGAGGCGAGCCCTGAGGGCGTAGGCGTCCACGCCTGCGTGAGCGAAAGTGACGGTAGCGAAGACGTTTCCCGCGAAGACGCAAAGTCGCAAAGCGAAGCTGGGGGCGTAGGCGTCCCCGCCTGCGTGAGCGAAAGTGACGTTAGCGAAGAAGTTTCCCGCAAAGACGCAAAGTCGCAAAGCGAAGCTGGGGGCGTAGGCGTCCCCGCCTGCGTGAGCGAAAGCGAAAATGACGGTAGCGAAGAAGTTTCCTGCAAAGACGCAAAGTCGCAAAGCGAAGTGGCGGGTGACGAGTGGCGAGTGGCGAGTGAAGAGACCCGAAGCCGGGAACCTGCAGTTCCTCGGCGGCGGAGGATCCGTGAGTTGACGCGTAGGTTGAACGCGGCGGGGACGGAGATGTTTATCGAATCGGAGAACACCATCGGGCAGCCGGAGGTTTGGTATCAGATCGACAGCAAGGGGAACTACGTCCGCTATCGCCGCCGGTTGTACGCCGTGAACGCTGACGTGATCGGGCGATCGCCGTATCTGCCGGTGTGAGGTCAATGGACAATGGATAATGGACAGTGGACAATTTAAGACTTTCTTCATTGTCCATTGTCCACGATCAGTTATCCATTGCCCGGATCCGCTGTATCCGCTCGATCCGCGTTCGAAGAATTGGTTATCCACGAAATACACGAAAGGCACGAAGAAGAGGAAAGCAAAAACGGGCAAGCAGGGATGCTTACCCTCGCGTCCTTCCAATAAAAAGAGACCGCTTTTGGGGCGGCCTCTTTTGGTTGATCGGGTTGTGGCTTCGAGCTTGCGGGCACGATGATTATTAGCCGCCGTGGGTGGCGTAGCCGGAGCGGTAGCCCTCTAGATACGCCTGGCGGTACTCGTCGCGATATATGTCCTTCGGCCCGAACTCGTCTTCGTAACCGTTGGCACCGTTGCGGAAATCGCCCTCGCTTTCGGGCGAGTACGCGTCGTTGTCATCGGCGGCGTCAAGGCCGTCCTCGAAACCGTCACGGTATCCGAAGCCGGACGCGATCCGCTGCGTCGCGCCGAGTCCGGCGGTCGTTTCCACGTCGTCGAGTTCAACGAGCACGGTGCTCGGTGATTCGGAGACGTAGAACGCTTCCGCGTCGTTGGCTATCAGGCAGCTGTCCGCTTCGGGATAGGCGACGGTCGCGGCCATCGGCATGTCGTAGTCGTCAACGTACTCGACGTCATCGACCGAGACATATTCGACCGGTTCGCGTTCGACGATGTAGTCATCATCGGCGACATACCGGACGGAGCGTGCCCTCGGTTGTTCGACGACGTACTCGACTTCCTGCGTATAAGGTTCGTCAACGTATTCGACCGGGGCGTAGCTCACCGACCGCATTTCCATCGGCGTCGCGGAGCGTTTCAAGCAGGCGTACTCGCCGCCGTCAACGACGTATGTCGTTTCGGGTTCGTCGAGTATCGCCTGATCGTACAGATCATCATCATATGACCGAGAGACGTATTGTACCTCTCTGGTGCTAAGGGGCTCGGGGCAAGTACGGGCGGCGACCTGTCGCATGCACGGAGAATACACGTCGCGGGTCAGGATGTAACGCTCATTGCTGCTGCCGAGATACCTGTCGTTGTCGTACGAAACGTATTGGGCCGATGCATAGTCGTCGGCGGGATACGAAACGTATTCGGTTGCGGCTATTGTGCTAGCACGCGGGACTATCACTTCCTCGGTGCCGTCGATGTAGTCCGAGCGGACCACGACGTGACGCGGTGCCGGAGCCTCGACGACGTCGAGATAGTTGTCGCGAACGGCAACACGGCGGTAGCCGGTGTCGACATTACGGACCGCGACGTAATTGGTGCGCGGTGCGTAATATTCGGTGTCGAGATTCCGCACTGCTACGTAACGCGGAGTGTCGATGTCGCGGACCGCCACATATTTAACGCGGGTGGGCGCGTTGCGGACGGCGATGTACCGCGAGCCGGAGTCGACGTAAGCCGGCGATCGGCGAACGGCCACGTATCGCGGCTGAACTTCGACGTCGGCACGGCGAACGGCGACATAACGTGTCTGCGGCACCATGTAGCGGCGGCCGTTTCTGCGGACGGCGACGTAGCGTGTGCCGGAGTCGCGCGGTTCGACGTAACGGATGCGACGTGTGGTGTTGAGATTATCGCCGCAACGCATCGACGTCTGGCCTCCGTACGTGATGACGACCGGAGCGACCCGTGAGGCCGATTTTGTTTTTATTAATTTCGTGCGGGTTACGGCTCTGCCGTTATGTTGTGGGCAAGCGTAAGCCGGGTCCGCAGCTATGAAAAAGACCAGAAGGGGGAGGAGAAGTCCGAGAAAGCCAGATCTACTGGCTGCGCGTTTAAACGCCATAGAATCACCTCCTTGATAATTATCAAAATGAGATGCGCAACCGTGCCCGAAATGGCGCGGTTTCCCCTGAACGCATCCTGTGTCAGACCCTCAGGATATACACATCAAAACGTGGATTGCAAACTTTTTTTACCCTCCCGCTTGCGGCCGCCCGCTTGTATGCGGCCGGCCTCGGGGCAATGCCGCGTGCTTTAAACGCCTGTGTTTGCGGGGCTTCCGCGGTCGCCGTCCGGTGACCCTGCGGGGCATGATAGTTTTTCGCTTTTTTCGACGCATTCATTGACGGCGGCATTAAAGCGGCCGGAAATTTTACCGAGGGAGAACACATGAAAAATCTATTTGCAGCAATGATATTTGGCATTGTTCTGGCGGGCGTTTCGGCGGCACAGATCGCCCCGAGCCGGTCGATGGCGACGAGCATCGCGGTGGTGGAATTTACGCCGTCGGCGGCGGCCGGTGCGGCGATGTCGGCAGAGGTGAAACGGCAGCTGCAGGCGAGCATCGCATTTGAGCTTTCGCACAAGAAGAAGTTTGACGTGCCGGACGTGAGGAACACGCGGGCCGCTTCGCAGAGCACGTTGGCGGCGGTCAACGGCGACGCGTCGACCGCGGCGGTGAAGGTCGGGAAGCAGATG
>JAUCQE010000303.1 GCA_030372865.1 Pyrinomonadaceae bacterium | reverse complement strand
GAAAGTAAATTTAACAGGGATGAAAGGGATCCAAACACGAGCATCCCTTTCATCACTTTTATCCCTGTTCAATATGTCCGAAATACTGATCCGTCCCGCGACTGAAAACGACGCGAAGGTGCTTACGGACCTCGCCTACACCACCTTCTGGGATGCCTTCGCCCACCATCCGAAGAACGCGCCCGACGACCTCGCCCATTACATGCGGCAGGCTTTTAATATTGAACAGATCACGGCGGAACTTGCCGACCAGAATTCGATCTTCCTGATCGCTGAAATAGACGGCAAAGCTGCCGGCTACGCCAAGCTGATCCTCAACAGCTTCGAGGAAGGTATTACTGCGGCCCGGCCGATCGAGCTTTCGCGGCTTTATTCTCACCAGGAATACCTTGGCCGCGGCGTCGGGCAGGCGTTGATGGACGCGTGTTTCGAACGGGCAAAAGCGGAGGACAGCGACGTGATGTGGCTCGGGGTATGGGAATACAATCCGCGGGCGCAGCGGTTCTACGAAAAGAACGGCTTCCGCGTCGTCGGCAGCCACGTCTTCCAACTCGGTGACGATGCCCAGACGGATCTTTTGATGCAGAAAGAGGTTTAACCACAGAGAGCACAGAGGACACAGAGGATCTAATGCGATTGCACAATCTGCCTTGAAGAACCCGAATTTAAGCCTATGGATTCTGTGCTCTCCGTGTGCTCTGTGGTAATAATTGCTTTTCTCCTGTCGTTGCGATAATGTTGCACGTGTGCGACACGTTACGAACCCGCCCAATCCTTATGACCGCTACTCCGCGGAGTACATCGGCGAACCGCCGCCGACGAAGCTCGAGGTCTTTGAGGAAACCGCGACAAAAAAGGTGATAACAAAGGCATTCGCCTCCGATTGGGAAGGCGGCTGGCGTTATACCGTCAATTGCTACCGCGGCTGCGTTCACGGCTGCACCTATTGTTTTGCACGGCAATACCACGAATATATCGGTTACGGAGCGGGCACCGATTTCGAGACGAAGATCGTCGTGAAACCCAATGCCCCGCACCTGCTTCGCGAAGAGCTGAAAAAGACACGAGACAAAATGCCGCATCTCGATTTCTCCTTTGCGACCGACCCATACCTGCCGCTTGAGGCCGAATATCAGCTAACGAGAAAGTGCCTTGAGGTCTGCGTCGATTTTCAGATCCCGGTTGCGGTCATTACGAAATCGCCGCTGGTCACCCGCGATATCGACGTCTTCAAGCGGCTGAAAAAGATCTCCGTTTTCTTCTCGCTTCCCTTTTTAACAAAGGAGCGTTCGAACCCCTTCGAGCCTTATACTCCGGTGCCCGAGGCACGCTTTCGGGCTATGAAGACGCTTTCGGACGCGGGCATCCAGACCGGCATCGGCATCGCTCCGGTGATCCCGGGCTATAACGAATCGGACATTCCGGGGTTGCTTGAGCGGGCAAAGGAATCAGGCGCGACGCGGGCGTTTATGTCGATGCTGCATATCGACACGGATTCGATCGAGGAGTTCTTCGTCGCAAAGATGAACGAGCGGCTGCCCGCGACACGCGTCGCGAAGATAATGAACACGATGAAGCGCGAACGGGGCGGCTCACTGCGTCACCGTACCTACCGCGAACGGATGACCGGACGAACCGAGCAGTGGGACGTGACGGAAAAGCTCTTTGACTTTCACGCACGCCGGCTTGGCTTCAGGCAGCACGAAAAACCAACCGAGGCCGAAGCCCCCGAAGTTCCTACGCAGCAGAGCTTATTTTAGGCAGCGGGCGTGTATCCGTTCGGGTTGGCCTGATGCCATTTCCACGAGGATTCGATGATGGATTCCAGATCGGGATGCTCCGGCGTCCAGCCCAGCACCTCGCGGGCCTTCGCGGCATTTGCGATCAGGCGTGCGGGGTCGCCGGCACGACGCGGAGCGGTCTCGGCCTTTATCTCGCGTCCGGTCACCTTTCGGGCACAGTCGACGACCTCTTTCACAGAGTACCCACTCCCATTCCCGAGATTGATGAACTCCGACGCACCGCCCGAACGCAGGTGATCAAGGGCGAGCAGATGAGCCGAGCTCAGGTCGGAGATATGAATGTAATCGCGGATCGCCGTTCCGTCTGGCGTCGGGTAATCGTCACCGAAGATCGAGATACGCGGCAGCTTGCCCATCGCGGCGGCAAGCACGAGCGGGATCAGGTGCGTTTCGGGCGTGTGGTGCTCGCCGAGCGTTTCGGTCGCCCCGCTCGCATTAAAATACCTGAGAGCTACGTACCGCAAGCCATACGCGACGTCATAGCTTTTGAGTATCCGCTCGACCATCAGCTTGGTCTCGCCGTAAGGATTTGTCGGCGACTGCGGGTGGTTTTCGTCGATCGGGACGTACTGCGGTTCGCCGTAGGTCGCGCAGGTTGAAGAGAAAACGAAATTGCGCACGCCGTTGTCAATCAATGTATCGAGCAGCCGCAGAGTCTGTACGACGTTATTCTCAAAGTACTTCCGCGGTTCGGTCACCGACTCGCCGACATACGCGTACGCTGAAAAATGCATGCACGCATCGACGCTATGAGCCTTGCAGATCTTCGTGACCAGATCGCTGTCGCCGATCTCGCCTTCGTAGAAAGGTGCTACCGGGCCCACGGCTTCCTGATGCCCGTAGACAAGATTGTCGATGACCACGACCTCTTCGCCGCGGGCAACGAGATCGCTGACGGCAACACTGCCGATGTAACCGGCACCGCCGGTAACCAGGATAGCCATAGGAGTTTTCGCTAAAGTCTATTTTTCCGCCATTCCAAGTTTAGGCGAAGCGGCGAACGCCGGTGTGTCGGCTGCCTTACTCTCGGCCGCCGGCGGCGTGTCAAAAGTGATATTCGATTCCGGCACGAATTCCTTGATCGTCTGCCTGATCAGGTCGTCCTTGTGTTCGCGGACCGCGCGTTCGAAACAGCCGAGCATACGTTCGACGTGCTCTGACGAATGCCGGGCTATCTTGCCGATAAATATCTTTGGATGACGTGTCTTTACCAGGTCTTCGCCGGTTATCTCGAGTTCCTCGAACAGCTTCTCGCCCTTTCTTATTCCTGAGAAGACGATGTCGATGTCTTCGTAGGGCGTCAGGCCCGAGAGGCGAATCATGTCTTCGGCGAGATCGAGTATCTTTACCGGTTCGCCCATGTCGAGGATGAATATCTCGCCGCCGTTGCCGAGTGCCCCGGCCTGCAGGACAAGCTGCGCCGCCTCAGGGATCGTCATGAAATACCGCTTCATTTCCGGGTCGGTCACCGTTATCGGCTCGCCTTTCTGGATCTGCTCCCGAAAGATCGGGACGACGGAGCCGGCCGAACCCAATACGTTACCGAAACGGACGGAGACGTAGTTCGTGTCGTATTTCTGGTTCAGGTCCTGAACGACGATCTCCGAGATGCGTTTCGAGGCTCCCATGATCGACGTCGGGTTTACGGCTTTATCGGTCGAGATAACGACGAGGTTCTTTACGCCGCATTCGCCGGCAAGCTGGCCGAGCATCTTCGTCGCGAAGACGTTGTTCTTTATCGCCTCGACGGAGTTCGCCTCCATCAGCGGAACATGCTTGTGTGCGGCGGCGTGAAGTATTAAGTCAGGCGTGTGCAGGTCGAATATCTCACGCATCCGCGGTTCGTCGCCGATGTCGGCGAGGAGCGGAACGTATTGGACCTTTTCGACCCCGTTATCGAGCTCACGGCCGATCTGGAACAGCATATACTCGGCCCGCTCAACGAGAAGCAGTGTCTTGGGTTTGAATCGGGTGATCTGCCTGACGAGTTCGGAGCCGATCGAGCCGCCCGCACCGGTGACCATCACCGTCTTTCCCGATAGAAAATCGTGCAGGTTCTGGTCGTCCAGCTTTACGGGGTCGCGGCCAAGCAGGTCTTCGATCTGCACATCGCGGATGCGGTTGACCGAAACGCGGCCCTGGGCGATCTCATTGAGGCTCGGGACGATCTGTGCCTTTACCGGAATATCGCTGCAGATCTCCATTATCCGGCGGATGTCCTTGCCGCGTGAATCATCAAGCGCGATCACGACCTCTTCGACGTTAAGGTCGTCGACCAACCGAGGCAGGTCGTGAGTGGTTCCAAGCACCTTGATGCCGCTGACGCTGCCTTTCTGCTTATAGGCGTCGTCATCGACAAAGCCGCGTACGTCGAGCGCGGAATCGCCGCGGCCGGCAACCTCTTTTGCTAGCGCAGCTCCCAAACGGCCGGCACCGACGACAAGAGCCGGCTTCCGCTTCAGGCGCCGTTTCGGGCCGAAAAATCGCCGCGTGTCGCCCAGCTCATAAACGAACCGGCGGGCGATACGCAGTGCCAAAAGCCCGCCGAATGCGAGCACGGTGTCGATGATTATCACCGACACGGGAACTTGCCACAGATTGAAGTGGGTAAATATCAACGCGAAACGGAAACCGATAAGGACCGCACCAGAGATCGCGAACGCACGGATGAAGACCTTTATGTCCTCAATGCTGACGTACCGCCAGAGTATCGAGTAAGAACCGGTAACGAACAGCGCCGAGAACTGGACCAGGATGACGAGCGGCAGCTGGCTGAGGGCCGTGTTCAGGTAGAACTCGCCGAGCTGGATATTGATCGCGGGCAGGTAAGCGAGCAAAAACGCGGCCGTAAGTACCGCGACATCCGCAAGCAACTGCATCGGACGCCGCAGGAACCAGATCTTTTCCGATATCTGTTCGCGGTCTTTCAATTTATGTTCGTCTAAACTTTATTGCTCGTAAGTGTACGGTTCGCAATCTATAACGCGGCATCCTGTGGGTCTGTACTTAATTATACACACTGATCACCGCAGGCAACGACACTTATAAAAGATTGAATCAAAAAACTTTGTAGGCTATTCTAGGGCACTGTTCTCGAAATAAAGGAATTATTCAATGATCCGTGGAGTTTTACCGATAATTGTGGCGGCGTTCGTGCTTGCCTTGAATACTCTTGGGCAGGTTCCCGCCGCTGACGACGGCGGACGCGGCTACCTGATCGGCCCGGGCGATGAGATTACCGGCAAGGTGCTCGGCGAACCGCAGTTCGATTTTGTCACGACGGTCGATGAGAACGGAACGATCGAGGTTCCGTTTTTTGAGAAGCCGGTCGTTGCAAAGTGCCTGAGCGAACGCGACCTGCGGATCGAGGTCACAAAGCTGCTCGGCAGGTACCTCAAGAATCCGCAAGCGAGCGTCCGCGTTACCAAACGCGACAGCCGTCCGCCGGTGAGCGTTTACGGCGAGGTCCGCACGCAGCAGCAGTTCAGCCTGACGCGGCGCGCTTACCTGCTAGAGGTCCTATCGACAGCGGGCGGCGTCACTGACAACAGCGGCGGCGTCGTGCAGGTATTCCGGACGCGTCCGCCGATCTGCGGTGCCGGCAATGACGCGAACGACTGGAAGACCGAAGCAAACAACGATCTCGGCGTCCCGTCCCGCATATACAGCCTTGCGAACCTCAGACAGGGAAAGGACGAGGCGAATCCGGAGATCCTGCCCGGCGATATCATCATCGTCCCGAAAGCGGCACCGGTCTATGTAACGGGCGAAGTTGTTAAGCCGGGTGAAATGAACATTCCTGAAGGCGGGCTTCCGCTTACGCAGGCGATCGCAATGGCATCGGGCATCACTCGCGAAGCAAAGACCAAGAACGTCAAGATCTATCGCCGAAAGATCGGCGCGGCCCAGCCGGAGATCATCGCCGCCAATTACGAGCAGATTCGCCGCGGCGAGGCAAAGGACATTTTGCTCGAACCTTTCGATATCGTCGAGGTCGACAAAGCGCCGAAGAAGTTCACGGATTACTTACTTGAGTTCGTGACCGGCGTCCCGAACCGGATCCCGATAAGGCCGCTCTAGGCAGGACGGCAGTCAAAGAAAAACCCGCGAAAAAGATCGCGGGTTTTTTTATTCTTCCCGATACATCTCGTCGATCAGGGCCTTGTATTTTTCGTCGACCACCCGGCGCTTGACCTTCATCGTCGGCGTCAGCTCGCCACCATCCACCGTCAGCTCGTTTTGAAGCAACGCGATCTTCTTGACCGTTTCGAATTGGGCCAGGCCTTTAGTATGCTCGGCGACCTGCCGTTCGAACAGGTCTTTGATCTTCGGATCTGCGATGAACTCGGCGGGTTTTGAGAGTTCCAACCCTTTGTGGCGAGCGTAGGATTCAAGCATTTCGAAATTCGGCACGATCAACGCAGCTGCGAATTTCCGCCCGTTGCCGACCAGCACGGCCTGGCTGACGAACCTTGAAGAGCGCATCATCTGCTCGATGGGCGTCGGGGCGATGTACTTTCCGCCTGAGGTCTTGAAAAGCTCCTTTTTGCGGTCGGTTATCTTGAGGAACCCGTCCTTGTCGATCTCGCCGATGTCGCCGGTTCGGAACCAGCCGTCGGCAGTGAAGACCTCGCGAGTCGCCTCAAGCTTGTTGTAGTAGCCGTACATCACCCCGGGCCCGCTGACTTCGATCTCGCCGTCTTCTGCAATGCGCACTTCCACGTTTCGAATAGGCTTGCCGACCGTACTGACGCGGATCGCGGTCGGGTTGTTCGACGAGATGACGGGCGAGGTTTCCGTCAGGCCGTAGCCCTGCATGATGGCGATGTTCGCTCCGGTGAAGATCAGGAAGATCTCATCCGAAAGGGCAGCACCGCCCGTTATGCAATAACGAAGGCGGCCGCCGAAAAATTCCCGCATTTTCGAGTAGACAAGTTTGTCGGCGACCGAATGTTTTACCTCCAGTGCGAACGGAACGGCCTCGCCGCGTTGCCCGTACATCGCCCATTCCTTTGCCACCTCGATCGCCCAGTCAAAGATCTTCTCTTTTGTACCGCCGGCCTGAGCGGCTTTTAGCTTCGCCCGTGCGTAGACCTTCTCGAATATGCGCGGGACGCCGACAAAGATCGTCGGCCGCACTTCGCCGAGGTTATCGGGCACCTTTTCGACCGATTCGGCATAGTTCACCGACATGCCGTTGAAAAGATAGAGGTACATCGCCGTCCGCTCGAACACGTGCGATAGCGGCAGGACAGACAGCGACACATCCGCCTGTGCAAAGGCGTATTTCGCGCTCGCGTCGATGACGTTGGAGACGAGATTGCTATGCGAGAGCATTACACCTTTAGGCTCACCGGTCGTGCCGCTTGTATAGATCAGCGTCGCGACATCTTCGGGCCTGTCTCTTATA
>JAUCQE010000302.1 GCA_030372865.1 Pyrinomonadaceae bacterium | reverse complement strand
TACGAGCCGACGCAGCATCCGATCGTAATAGACATTTAGCCGCTTTTAATCACCTCTCGCGAAAATGGTAAACTGCTTGTTTTGCAGATGCCTGATAACGCCATCAAAAAGACAGACAGCAACCCGGCGATCGTGCCGTATGAGCCGCTGGTCCCGACCGAGCAGGAAATAGCCGTACTCGGCCCAACAGAGCGTCGCGGTTTTTGGCTGACGCGGCGGATGAACCAGGGCAATTGGAAACGCCTTTGGACGTTCTGCCAGCGACACATCGGATCGCTCTGGATATATCTCGCCACGTATAACCTGATGAACGTTTTCGGCGTCGAGAACGTCGAGAAGAGCGACGTTACGCGGCCGCTGATGCTGGTAGCGAACCACCGTTCTTTCTTCGATATGTACACGGTCTCGAGCGTCCTGTTCAGGCGGACGAAGCGGCCGATGATGCTGTATTTTCCGGTGCGGGCAAAGTTTTTTTACACGAGTCCGGCCGGCTGGTTCGTGAATCTCGTAATGGGCTGGTGGTCAATGTATCCGCCGTTCTTCCGCGAGGCACGCGAGGCGGAAAAGCGTGAGTTCGACAAGTTCTCGATGCGTGAATTGACCCATATCTGCAGCGAAGGTTACGGGCACATGATCGGCTTTCACCCTGAAGGGAAGCGAAACCTGAACGAAGACCCGTATAGCTTTTTGCCGGCTCAGCCGGGCATCGGAAAGCTGATCTACGCGGCCCGGCCGCAGGTCATACCGGTCTTTATCGCCGGCCTCGGTAATGACCTGCCAAAGCAGATAATCGGAAACTGGACAGGCGGCGAAAAGATCAGAATATGGTTCGGCGAACCTGTCGATCTGTCGGACTTCTACGAACGCCCCGACCGCCTGCGGACACACAAAGAGATCGCCGATTTCCTGATGGAAAAGATCGGCGACCTCGGAGAAAAAGACCGTTCTCAATTCGGCAAAAGTTAGTTCTTGTACGCTCCCGTTCCGTCACGGACATCGCGAAGGCGGCTGAAATACGGATTGTAAATGTTCTTTTGAACATTACCGAACAGATTGAAGCTCTCAAAGAACTTGCCCCAATCTTTTGCCGGCGGCGGCAGATATTTGCAGAGCCGGCCGAAGCCCTGAAACAAAAGATCGAATGAGTCGGCGGCACGCTGCGGGTCATCGTAGATGATCCGGTCATCGCTGAGGGCCACGATCGCGTCGTGGATCTTTCCAACGGCTGTGATGTCGACGCAGAAATCCTGTACCGCTTCAAGCGATTCGCCAACCTTTCCGAGGCCCTCGTTCGCCTTGGACAATTTATCGAAAACACCCGATTGCCCCTGCGCGATATTGCCGGCCATCAATGCCTGGCCGACGCGTTTCTGGCCAAGCTGTACCGCTGCCTTGAGCTCTTCGAGGTCCGTGTTCGCGGCGCACGCACCGGCCTTTTTTCGGATAGTAAGCCATGCACTGGCGAACTTCTCGTTCCAATCTGACATTCTTCTGCCTCCTTTGGTCGATCAATTCAATGTGAGTAATGTAAAGAGCCCGCGAAAAAGCGGACCCGTCACATTACGCGTAAACAGAGAGAGTTACGGCTCAGGAAATATGAGACCGCGGCTATTCGTAGCTGAGAGCTTCGACCGCATCGAGTCGCGCGGCACGGAGAGCGGGGTAGAGCCCGCCGATGGCTCCGCCGAGAAGGCCGACGACGAGCACGATCAGCAACACGACGGGGCTGATCTCGACCTCTAGCGTCGTGATGAGGTTAAGGCCATAGCGTGCGGCGACGGTAAGGATAGTGCCAACGACGATGCCGACAAGGCTTATCAGCAGCGCTTCCTGCGTAATGGTCCAGGCGATGCTGCCGTTGCTCATCCCGAGGGATTTCATGATGCCGATCTGCCGGGTCCGCTCGGTCACGGTCGTGTACATCGTCAGCAAAATGACCAAGGCACTGATCACGGCGGCGATGCCGATGAATACATTCAGGAAGACGTTCATCGCAGGGAAGCCGGCCATGTAAAGCTCTTCGAGGTCCTCGGTGCGGATGATCTGGTTTTCGGGAAAGCGTTCCTGAAGCCGCTGGCCGACGTCGTCGACCGTGGAGCCGGGAGCGACGGCGACAAGCACGGATGAGACCTTGCCCTCGGCACCAAGCTGTTTCTGCATCGTGTCGAGCGACATTTTTATACGCGCACCGCCGGCGGGCTCGTAGGTGCCTACGATGGTAAAAGGCCGCTCATAAATGGGCATTGTACCGCCGACCTTGAGCTTCTTCTGACGTTGGAAGGCGGTGTCGATGATTATCTCGTCGCTGCCGGCGGTGAACGGCCGGCCTTCCATAATCCGAAGCCCGGAGATCGCGGCGTATTCTTCAAAACGAACGCCGTCAACAGTTCGCTTACCGGTGTTGTTGTCGGTGGCGTCGACCGAGTTTTGACCGATAGCGACCGCGTTCTTCACACCCTCGACCGAGCGAATTTCAGCAGCGATCGACTCCTGCAAGCGGAACGCGTCCTGTCCGCTCATACCGATAGCTCCGGAGGCGCGGAAAAAGATCTCGGCCCCGACGTTCGCGTCGCGGCCGGCCTGTTCGCGGATGGTGCCGTTCGCGAGGCCGACGGTAAAGATGATAAGCAGCACGCCGACCGCGATGCCAAGTACGCTGACGAACGTACGGGCAGGGCGATGGAGCATGTTCGAAAAAACTAGACTATCCATTAAAAAGACCTATCGCGACGTATTTGCCGCAGAATTCGTGTTCGCGAGGCCCGCCTGGGCCTGGCCGGCCGGGGCGGGCTGAAGTTCCTCGGGCGGCTTCCATCCGGCCTGCCGCAAGAGATCAAGAGCGAAGGCGATCGGGACCGCCATGTTGACCGCTGTATTCTCCGTAAACACGCCGAAGTTCACACCGATGACCTTTCCGGTCTGGCCAAAGAGCGGTGCACCCGAACCGCCCTCGGCGGTGCGCGCGTCGTGAACGATACGCCGAGTGTCGAGGTCGGTGATCGACCCTTGTGTTGTCAGCGGCGTGATCTTCCGCGACTGAGCAAGGAAGTTGATCAGGTTCTCGCGCGAGTTGCCGAAACGGCGGTTGATCGAGGTCGCCTCGGCATCGTCAACCATTGCGAGCAGGCGGTCGGGCCCGTTCGGGTAACCCATTGTCACGACTGTCTTGCCGATGGTCGCGGCTTCCGAGTCGCGTTCGAGCGGCACGACCGGTAGGTCGGCCGGAACAATTGCCGGGTCGATCGTGGCCACGGCAACATCCTCACGCCCGCCCGCCTGCCTGATGCGGAGCGGGAACGGCTGCGGCAGGTTCGGGAAATAGATGACGAGCTTTTTGACCAGTGCTCTGCCGTTCGAATCTCGCATCATCGTCTTGACCTGGTCATCCTCGGTCCAGGGCTGGAGCACGTGGCGGTTGGTGACGATGTAACCGCCGCCGACGTGAAAGCCGGTGCCGATAAAGTCGTACTCGACCAGGCTGCCGTTGCCTTCGGTAGTAAGTGTTGTCTGCGGAGCGGCACCGGCGGGCGTGTCGCCCTCGGACGGCGGCGAGTACGGGATCGGCTGATAGGACTGCGGATCCGGATACCGAAGCGGTTTGCCGCTCGCGCGGTCGACAAGCTGATAGACGCCGACGATCAGGCAGATGCCGTTGCCGTAAGAGACGCGGACGTTCTGTGCCAGCGACTGGGCGTTGATCAGGTCGCGGTTCGTCTTCTCGAGCTGGCCAAGTGTTGAACTCGTGTTTCCAAGCTGTTCTTCGAGCCGACTTATGATCTGCTGCTGCGCCTCGGCGTTTTCACGGTTCGCGCGAAGCTCGGAATTAACGGCAAAGCCAAGGTAAAGGACTCCGGTCAGGAACCCGATGGTAAGCACAAGAATGATCGCCTTCGTCGTCCAGCTGATCTCCCGCATCAGCTCGCGGGTAAACTCGCGAAGGAACGCCTTGGCGTCGTCGCGTTCGGGTGATGCGGCGGCGTCGAGAGCGGCTTCAGAAATGAACGGTGCGATCTGCGGGTCGTTGCGCTTGGTCGTGATCAGCGACGGCTTTTCGGCGAGGGCAAAGAAGGCGAACGAGATGTCGGTATCGGGAATCGCAACGACATCACCGTCGTTCAATGCGATGTACCGGCGGACGGGTTTTTCGTTGATCGTCAGCCCGAGCGTCGGGTTGAAATCAATGACGCGGAACACACCTTCGGTGTTCTCCAGCCGCAGCCAAACGCCCGTGGATTCGAGCTTTTTGGTGTGGATCTGGAGGTCACAAGTTTCATCGGAACCGATGCTCAGCCGCTCTTCGGAAAAGAACTCGGTTCGCTTTTCAGAACCGACCGAGATATGGATGATTATGCCTGTCGCCATTGTGAGGTAAACACACGTATACCTGCCACTGATTTTATCACAAACCCAAAGGTCTTCGATGCATGCACGCGGGCATTCGTGGCAAAATAAACTTAATGGCAGAGAAGAAGTTTATCGAAGACCGGGAGCAGCTCGAGAAGCTGGCACCGATGCTGAAAGCCCCGATAAAGCGGCAGGTTTTTGTCTGCACGGGGAAGTCGTGCTCGGCGGTCGGCGGCAAAGAGGTAATGGCCGAATTTGCCCGCGTTCTGGAAGAAAAGGGTATCAGGCAGGGCAAGGACGCGAAGGGCCGGAATCCGATGGGCGAATGCGTGCTGACCGAGTGCGGATCGATCGGTTTCTGTTCGATCGGAACGGCGGTGATGGTCTATCCGGACGGGATAATGTATGGTCAGGTGACCACGGCGGACGTGCAGGAAATAATCGAAAAGCACATCGAAAAAGGCGAACCGGTCAAACGGCTCGCCTTGATGGATATCTCATCCTCAAGAGACAGCGATCGATAGATATTGCCGGGGTCAGCGGGCCCAGGGCGGCGTTCCAATGACGGTTCCGTCGGACATTACCGCGGTCGCTCCGACCGGCAAACAGGCAATGAAATGAGCCGTTTCGTCGCCACTATTCATTAGACGGAAAACGGTATTTGCCGGAACGGCCGCCGCGTCTCCTGCAGAAAGTGTTTCGACCGAATGTTGCGTCTCGAGGGCCACGGTGCCGGCGATAACCAGGAATGTTTCTTCCCGGTCGAGACTGTGATAACCACTGACCGAACCGGGCTGGGCCTCGACCCGCCAGGTCGCTAGTTCGCTCGAACCACGGCTCGGAGCCGTTTGCCCAATAAATCCAAATCCCTCAACGCTAAAGACGGGTGCGTCGGTTCCCCTGGTCACAAATATTTTATCCATCAACTGGAAACGCGTAGCGAACGTACAGTTGATATCACCCTAAAATGCAAATTGGACCCCGTTACTTGCTTAGCAACAACTCACGTGACGGCTATGCCTTTATACCTATGACCTCAAGATACTCGCTCTTCACCAGAGTCTTGCCCTCGTCGCCGATGTTGTTCGCCGTCCACATCTCCTCCATATCCTGCAGGAATGGCTCGCGGCTTTCGGGCGGCATCGCTTTCAGGGCCATGACGGTCGGGCCGAAATAGGTGGCGAAGAATTCGACCACGGCCGCGGGTTCGAAATCGAAGATCATGTCGGCGATCCGCGTGGTCATGGTCAGGTTTTCGACCCGGTCGCCGAACCGTTCGGCGACGATCTCGGGCCTTCCCCACTGCACCGGCGGCGGCATATCGGGCGGCGGAAGATACTTTGTCGAAAGCTTGAACATTTGCCCGGCGAAGCCCGTCGGCGTCCAGTTTGCCATCGCTATCGTTCCGCCGGGTTTCGCGACGCGGAGCAGTTCGCTCGCCGTGACGTCCGGCCGCGGGCAGAACATCGCGCCGAACATGGTCATGACGACGTCGAAAGAACCATCGTCATATGGCATTGCTTCGGCGTCGCCCTCGGTGAAGTCGACCTCAAGCCCATTGCGGTACGCACGTTTCCGGGCAGCCTCGATCAGGTTTGGGGCGATATCGACGCCGGAGACCTCGGCGCCTTCGCGTGCCGCAAGCACCGCCAGGTTGCCGCTGCCGCAGGCGACATCCAGCACTTTCATTCCGGGCTTGATGTCGAGCCGGTCGACAAATGCCTCGGCTGCCGTCTTGATATGCTCGGCGACCTTGGAAAAATCGCCCGCACTCCAAGTCGTCTTAAGCCTCGACTTAAGGTTTTCCATTTCAGGAGATACAGCACTGCTCATAAAAACTCCTCCCGTTCTAATGATAGGACGTGAATATATCACCAAAACGGTCAGAGCGCGCTAGAAAAATTTGGCGGGTGTTCAATGCTCCTTCGGCGGGTCAGTCAGCATAACTCCATTCCACCAACGTGCTTCTTCCGGGAAGCTCTTTTCCCATGGGAATATACCGCTGATGGTTGGGTAAACGCATTGCAGCAAAGGGAAATCATCGCCATCGTGGAACCAACGGGCCCAGCCGACATAATCCCGGTAATGTCTGCGCGATACGCTTCGATCTCATAGTTGAAAATACCGGGCATTCAACTGTCCGGCTTTGGATCAAGGATTACGATACTCAACGATCGACCAAAGGACGGCTCAGCCGCTCGGGCGGAGCAAGTGCTCAATGCTAAGGAATACTTCAGTTACGCTATTATTCGCCTTCGAATTGATCGATATGATACGAGCCTTCGGGGAATGCCGCGATTATTTCCAGACGGCCGCCGAGAGCGGCGATAAAATCTCTGAGGGTCGAAATATGCATATCAGAACGTCTTTCAAACCGGGATATTGCCGCCTGCTTTTTCTTCATTAGCTGGGCAAGTTCGTCCTGGCTTACTCCCAGCGCATTGCGCAGCTCTGTAAGGCGGATCTCACGGCGGAGTTGGCCGGCGATTACTTCGGATCGTTCCCTTGCCTCAACCGGCATGTTCTCGCGTAATTTTTTGAATGACTTAGCCATCGATCAAACCTTCCTTTTCTAACTCCTCCAAATGGCGCTCGTAAAGCCGGTCGGCGATCGGGACGAATTGTTCATACCATCGCTTGTTTCCCGTCTTGTCGCCGCCGATCAGCAGGATCGCCATTCGCCTTGGGTCGAAAGCATATAGAACGCGAAACGGCCGGCCGCGGTGTTGAGGGCGAAGTTCACGCATCTGCGCGTAGCGAGAGCCTCTGATATCCGACGAATACGGATAGCCCAAGGATATGCCAAATTCTTCAAGCATCTTTACGTATGCATCCACGGTCGCCTGTTCGTCAGAGCTAAGTTCATTCCACCATTCTTCGAACTCATCGGTATACTCGACCTCACACGCCATATTATTCCATTGATGTAATATCTCGTCAAGATTTGATTTTAGGGGCTTCCTGTCTTCGGCGTCTATTCCCTGATAGACCGATCGGAGTCTATATCGACAGGATGAGAATTTTGCGATCACTTATATTCAGCTGGTGTGCACGTCGGCACGGTGTCGTAGGACAGGCTGAAGTAGCTGTGCCAGATGCGTTTTCCGGTGAGCGGCTTGCCTTCCCAGACGGTCAAGTGATGTGACTCGTTGCCGGAACAGTCTCGAAAATACAATGGGGCAGAATCTTCGTTTACTTTAAGTTGGGCAGTTCCGTTAACGATCTTCAATGCAGAATTTTCGATCGCGATGCCGAAACCAAAGGCTGATTGGGTGTCGTCGTCGAAGCGGATCTCATATTCTGTCGCAGACGGGTCTCCACCATCAACAGTAATCCGTTGATTACCAGACACAGCCGATTTTGGGCAAGTTTTCAACCCCACGACCGTCGCGCTCTGCAGCCTGTTTGGACGGTCTTCGACAACTACTATTCGGATCTTATCTCCGGGTTTAAGTTCCGAATTTCGAATGTGCAACTCGGAACAATCAGTGCCGGGCACGACTACACCGATGTCCAAGGCGGCATTGAAAGGCCTAGGCGTCGGGGGCGCGGCCACCGTTGGAGACTGTGAGGCAGTTGGTTGGGACAAAGGCTCGTTCGGGACTTCGCTGAGCTCGCGGCCTGAACTACATGCAATCGTTACGAGCAGGACAGCGGCGATCGATAGCCGGAATAGATCTAGTGGGAGCCTCCGCATATCTAATCTATCCGCGCATGGCGGTCAGTATCTCATCGACGACCTTTTTAGCGTCGCCGAAGAGCATGAGGGTGTTTTCCTTGTAGAAGAGCGGGTTGTCGACGCCGGCGTAGCCGGAAGCCATGGAGCGTTTCATGACGATGGTGTCGCGGGCTTCCCAGACGTGGAGGACGGGCA
>JAUCQE010000301.1 GCA_030372865.1 Pyrinomonadaceae bacterium | reverse complement strand
AACCTGTTGACGGGTCAGGTTATCTCGGAGCTGGGCAATTGGTTCAATTTCATTGCCGGGCTTGGGTTGGTGCGCATGGTCAGCGGTGCGTCGCCGGTGGCGGCGGGGATCTTTTTCGTGTGCAGGCTGATCCCGTTCGCGTTGGTCTCGCCGATCGCGGGCACGTTCGTCGACCGGTTTTCGCGGCGGCAGATGATGATCTGGACCGACCTTGCGAGGGTCGGCGTCGCGCTGATGTTCCTGTTGGTCACGAGCCCCGACGACCTGTGGATCGCGTATCTCGCGACGGTGCTGCTATCGACATTTGGCGCATTCTTCGACGGTGCAAAGAACGCGGCGACGCCGAATCTCACCGGTAAGGAAGGACTCCTTGCGGGCACGGCCCTGATGTTCTCGACGCGGTTTTTGCTGATGGCCATCGGCAACGCGCTCGGGGGGTGGGCGGCGGTCGTGTTCGGCTACCAGATCGCGTTCATCATAAATGCGGCGTCGTTCCTTTTCTCGGCGTATCTCGTCTGGCTGATACCGGAAGAGGCGACCCGCGATGAGGCGACCGGTGAAAAGATGGAGGCCAAGGACGGTCGGGTCCCATTCATGGTCGAGCTCCGCGAGGGCCTGCATTACGCGTTTACGAATCACTTTGCACTGACGATACTGCTGATGAACGTCATCTGGGCGGTCGGCGGCGGGGCGATCAATATCGTTTTCGAGCGGGCCGGCGGCGTTCACTTTGCGGAACGCGAAGGCTGGAATCCGGATATGGCGGTCGCACTGCTCTGGGTCGCGGCCGGTGCGGGGCTTGCGCTTGGAATGCTGATCGCACAACGCGCCTCGGTGGTGCTCGACCGCAGAAAGCGAAACAGCACATTTATCTGGACGGCCCTGATCATCCACGGCGTGCTCTTCGCGGTCGGCGGCCTGATGCCGACGCTGTGGCTCTTCGCGATCTTTACGTTCGTGTCGCGGCTGATCATCGGCGTCGAATACGCAATCCAGGAAACGCTTTTCCAGCGAAGCCTGCCCGACCACATCCGCGGGCGCATCTCGACGATCGACCGCGGGGCGGAGCTAACTGTCTTCGGCCTTTCGGTCGCCGCCGCGGCGGGCTCGATGTTCTATATTTCGCCGATGACGCTGACGATCATCTCGGGTATCCTTTCGGCATCGGCGGGATTGGTGTGGTATTTCCGGCATACTGAGGCCGACATAAATCGCGTGACGGGCAACATCGGCGAGCCGGCTGAGGCAAAGGCGGGCTGATCGCTAAACCGTGACGATCACGGCTTTTGTTCCGGTGAGTTCTGAGAAATCCTTTGTGTAGATCGCCTCGGGCTTGCGGACGCGGCTGATAGCGTCGACGATGTCCTGCGTCGAAACAAATCCCGTTTCGACGTGGGCGATCGCCCAGCGTTTGATGTTGGTCGCACGTCTCAGCGTATCGCCTAACAGCTGCAGATACTGCGATTTTGTCTCGACGGGCA
>JAUCQE010000300.1 GCA_030372865.1 Pyrinomonadaceae bacterium | reverse complement strand
CTACTGCTGGACGAGCTCAACGCCGGTCGCGTCGAACGAGACTTCGGTCACCGAACCGTCTGCGTTTCGGTTGTCGAACTTAGCACCGTCGTCGTTGATGAGGTGATCGACCTTCTCTTTGCTAAGCACGTTGGTCTTAAACACACCTTGAGCCTTGACCTTCATTCCTGCCGAGTTGAGCGGAATATAGAAAAGGTGGTCGCCGAAAGTGACGCGGACCGATTTCCCGCCTTCCTTATCGGCCATTTCCATCCAGCAGCCTTCCTTTTTGCACGAGCGGACAATGACGCCCGAGACCTCGACGGTCTTGCCGGCGACCTTATCGGGCGAGGCAAATGCCTTCTCGACGGTCGACTTCTTCACGCCCCTAACGAGGGCCGCACCGCGGGTGATCTTTTCGCCTTTCTTAAGGCTGACGGGCCTATTCTGCTCGTTCGTGACCACGGGCTCGCCCTTACTGTTCATTTCGGTCTGGGCAAAAGCAGACGAAACGCTCAAGAGAACTACAGCAAATAGAATCGACATTCTGATAAGTTTCATTTTGATAAATATTCCTCACTATCGGGCCCTGCCCGTTCATAATTTCGCTAACATTCTATCTTGCAGCGAAGCCGTAAACAAACCGGCGGACAACGTCTACGTGCTTGAATGAACTATGCTCATAGACCACCTCGCCATCCACGACGGTCAGAAGGACAAAAGGCCGTGCGGCCCTCTTCGGTGCGGGTTCGAAAAAGTTATCCGAGAGTATAACAAAATCCGCGAGTTTGCCTTTTGAAATTGTGCCCTTAACCGTTTCCTGAAACTCTGCATAAGCCGAGCCCAAAGTATACGCCCGAACGCCCTCCTCGAGCGAAAGCGTCCCGGATGCGAAGATCGCGAACATCGGATCAAACTCCGTCATCGGGGCGTCAGAACCGAAGGCAAGCCGGACGTTCGCATCTGACATCCTGCGATACGCCCCACTCAGGCCGCTCGTGAACAGGTATGGCTGAACGGACGCGATAACGCCCAGTTCGGCATATTTTCGCAAGGTCTCGTCGTTCGGACGCTCGGCGTGCTCGGCCCGAAAGCGGCGGTCTCGCGGCCCATTCGTTCGGACGATATCGTCGTATACTCCGGCAATTATCTCGTTCGGCCGAGTCCCGATCGCATGGACCGCGACCTGTACGCCTGCCTTATCGGCGGCGAGAACATCCGCCTTCAGCGTTGGCGTCCATTCATCGTCACCTTCAGTAAAACTCTTGACGCAACCCTGTCTCGCGAGCGACCCGTTGCCGATATCGAACGCACGGCGCGTCTTTGCCCAGTCCGACAGCGAAACGCAGTCGTAAACCCGCGTTTTTAGTTTGCCTTGCGATTCGAGATCGCGATAGACCGCAAGCAGGTCATCCGAGTGGACGTCCTGAACGCTGGTGACGCCGAGCGAAGCCGCGTAGTTCGTCGCCGTCTCGGCAATCTCTTTCCAGTTTCGCGTGTGGTTCTCCGGCACGAGACGGCTGACCAGATCGATCGCCTTTCCCTTTAGCAAACCCGTCGGCTCGTCATCGGGGCCGCGGACTATCTCTCCGCCCTGCGGATCTTTTGTCAGCTTTGTAATGCCTGCAAGTCCAAGAGCGACGCTGTTCACGAGTGCCGTACTTGGTTCCGAATTGTAGATCAGAACAGGATTGTTCGGCGTTGCCGCGTCTATCAGCTTTCTGTCAGGCCGTTCGCCGTTCTGCCATAACTCGAAACGCCAACGCCCGCCGAGTATCCACCGCCTCTTCGGCAAAAACCTAACGTAGTATTCGAGTTCGCGAACAATGTCTGCCGTTGAACCAAATCCGCTCAGATCGATCGACGAAAACTTGTTGCCGATCGCCATGAAATGCACGTGGGCATCGTTGAATCCCGGAAGAAGCAAACGGCCCGAAGCGTCAACAACGTTGGTCTTCGGGCCGATCAATTTTCGAATCGCCGCGTTCGAACCGACGGCTGCAATTTTGTTTCCCGTAACGGCAAGGGCCTCAGCCCTCGGCAGGCTTCGGTCCATCGTCCTGATATCGGCATTTACTATCACGAGGTCTGCGGCACTCTGCGCAAAGGCCGTCGCCGCCAACAACGCGATAATAAAAACCGAGCGAAGCCTCATCTGATCTGAAAGACCACGCGGCCGTCCACGACCGTCATCAGCACCCTTACATCCCTGATCTTCGGCGGGTCGATCGTAAAAATGTCATCGGAGAGCATCACGAAATCCGCGAGTTTGCCGACCTCAAGCGTGCCTTTCAGGTTTTCCTGAAACTCCGCGTATGCCGAGCCCCAGGTAAATGCTCGAACAGTTTCGTCGACCGAGATCTTCTGCTCCGGTATCCAGCCGTTCGGATTCCTTTCGTCGAGCGTCCGTCGCGTCACCGAGCCGTAAACGCCCCAGATCGGGTTCAGCGGGGCGACCGGCGAATCCGAACCGAATGCAAGCACTCCGCCGTTGTCCAGCAGCGTGCGGAACGCGTAGGTTCCCTTCAGCCTCGCCTCGTCGATCCGCTTCGCCGCCCAGCGGCCGTCGTCAATGATGTGAAACGGCTGCATCGAAGCGACGACCTTCTGTGCTCCAAAGCGTTTAATGTCCTCCTGCCTCAGATGCTGCGCGTGCTCGATACGGAAACGGCGGTCACGTTCGCCGTTCGCCGCTGCCGTCTTTGCAAATATGTCCAGCACCGTCGCGTTGGCTCGGTCGCCGATCGCATGAATGTTGATCTGCAACCCGGCCTTGTCGGCTTTATCGACCATCTCAGGCATCGTCGGCACCTCGTCGGCTGCGAGGCCTACAGAGTTAGGTGCGTCGAGATACGGCTGAAAGAACCACGCCGTCGTCGAACCGAGGCTTCCGTCCGAATACCCTTTCAGGCATCCGACCCGAAGCATCGCGTCACCGAATGCCGATCGCAAGCCGGTGCGTTCCCAACGCTTGTAATCCGAAAGCGGCGAGCAGCCGTAGATGCGGGTCTTCAGCTTTCCTTGCCGCAGCAGTTCCTGATAAACGCCGATGTCGGTCCCGGCGGAGACATCCGTAACGCTGGTAACACCAAGGCTCGCGGCGTACTCCGTCGCCGCCGTCGCCGCCTCCATCCGCTCTTCCCAAGACGGGCTCGGTATCACGCGAGAGATGTAGCCCATCGCCGCGTCTTTCAGAACACCGGTCGGGTTGCTCGCCGCATCGCGGACGATCTCGCCGCCTTCGACATCTTTGGTGTTCTTATCGACCTTCGCCAGCCGCATCGCAAGGCTGTTCGCGAGTGCCATGTGGCCGTCGAGGCGGTCGATGAAAACCGGGTTGTCCGGCGTCACCGCGTCGATCATTGCCGCTGTCGGCAGGTTGTTCGGCGTCCAATTCTCGTGGTCCCATTTTCCGCCAAGGATCCAGCGGCCTTTGGGAAGTTTGGCCGCAAAGTTCTTTATCCGCTCAACGAATTCCTGCGGCGACTTTGCATCGCGGAGATCTACCGACGAAAGCTGCTGGCCCGTCTCTAGAAAATGGACGTGAGCATCGTTGAATCCGGGAATGATCGTCTTTCCGCCGGCGTTGATCTGCATCGTCTTCGGCCCGACGAAAGCTCGGATCTGATCTTCCGTCCCGACCGCGACGATCTTGTTGTCGACGATCGCCATCGCCCGTGCCACGGTACGTTTCGCGTCCATCGTTCGGATATTCGCGTTCAGGACCACCATGTCCGCCGGCATCGATTGAGCAATAGCAGACAGCGACATTGAGGCCAACAGGAGCAAGCTCGCGAAAAGGCGTGCAGTAAATTTCATAGAATATTGAATCGGAGAAAGTGTATCCTAAGTTGTGATTCGCCGATTATAGCAATGAAAGAAAGGTATATCCAGATTCTCGGTGTCGTGCTGACGGCAGCATTCGGCGTTTTCATCGCCTTCCTTTACGCCGCCGAACCGCGTTCCATCGGCGACATTTCGCTGAAGGCCCGCTCGACCATCGAGAACGTTGCGACGAAAGGCCAGGTCGTGATCGGAACCTATGAGGTAGACCCCGCGAAGTTTGGCCAGGGCGTGCAGGCTTTTCGGACTGACAACTTCATCGCGGCCCGTGACCTGCTCGAAAAGGCCGACCCGGAAAAGCGCGATGCACGCACACAGTTTTACATCGCGTACAGCTATTACCGGCAGGGTTGGGGTCGCGTTTCGAACGACGACGCGCTGTTCAAGCGGTCGCTCGAGACACTTGACCGCGTGGCGATGCTCGACCCGAATTCTCGCTCTGATGATCCCGATCTTAAACTCCGCACGGCCGCTGAGCTTCGTAATGAGCTTGAGGAAGGCCTTCGCGTCACCGCTGACGATTTCAATCCGTTCCGCGTTTTCAACGAGCGAAAATAGCGGCGACTCCAAGTTCCAAACACAACCGAATACACAGAATGAAGCAGAAGAACGAAACGGTGAACACCGACGCCGAAGACCTGATCATCGCCGAACCGGTTACCGGCGACTTGCTCGAAGCGGAAACGGCGAATGAGATCGAAATCGGCACGAAACAACCGCCGGCAGAAGTCTTGACTTTCGCCGGCGGCAACACCGCAGTATATCGCTACATCGTTCTGCCGTTGATCTTTCTCACGGTCGCTCTTCTCGGAGGCCTTCGCATCGCCGAGGCTGACGGTGCTTTCATCTTTTTGCGGCCGGCACTGCTGCACCTGATCTTTGCGGTCGTTCTGCTCGTGCTTTTTGTGCGGGCCGGTTTGATCAGGATAGACGGCTGGTTTGCTGAGGAGTTTCCTCTCGCGAAGAACGCCGCAAACGCATCCGTAATGGTTGCATTGTTCGCGGCGACGACGCAGTTGTTCAACTCGCTGACGCCGGAGCAGGGCCTGCCGTTCTGGGTCGTCGCATTCTGCTTTTTCTGGACGCTTTGGAACAACCTCTTTGCGGAGTTCGACACCAAACGTCTTTTGCGGAGCCTCGGCGGGCTATTCGGCATTGCGTTCGTGGCGAAGTATATGCTGCTCGCAAACCTGACCGCGCCGACCGGCGAAAGCTGGCTTCGGCGGATCATCGAGAACCCGGCCCAAGAGGCGTTCACCTGGCTTCTCGACTTGCCGCGATTTGCGGCGTCGACAGGTTATATTCAGTTTTTCGCGGTACTTTTATTTTTGCTGGGGCTTTATCTTTTGCCCGCTACGACAAGGTCTGATCGATGAAATTATTCATAACGCTTTTATTTTCACTACTCCTTTACATCCCGGCAGAGGCCCAATCGCCGTCCAAGATCATCAAGAACGCCGAAAAGGCGATGGGCGGTAAAAAGAACCTCACCGCCGTGCGGTCGTGGGAAAGGAAAGGCACTGTCACGCGTATTAACGACGGAGCCGTGGGTCGATTTGCTTCCACTACCAAACTGCCGAACCTCTTCCACGTCGCCTACGACCTTAACGGCTTTGAGACCGAAATAGCTTACAACGGCAAATCCGGTTGGACGCGAAACTCACGCGACGGCTTGAGCACGCTCACCGGCGACCGAAGCGTCGATTTCCAGGCCGAGGCACTCTACCGCAACGAGTTGTGGCTGAACTACAAAAAGAACCGTGCCAAGCTAACAAGCGGGGGGACCGCCGATGTAAACGGAAAGCGTGCGAACGCGCTTCTGCTTTCAACCCCGAGAGGCACGACCATCAAACTGTACTTCGACGCCGCAACCTCGTTGCTTCTTAAGGAAGAAATTCCTTTTGGCGAGGAGACCGTAACATACGAATACGACGATTATCGCCCTGTCGGCGCGGTGAAGCAGCCATTCGCGGTAAAGATGACCAACGGCGACGATGCTGTCGAGGTCAAGTTCGAATCCATCGTGCCGAATGCACCGGCCGACCAGGCACGCTTTGCTTTCCCGCCAAATGCAGGCGAGCCGCTTCCCGAGATATCAGTCTTGCTTGCGGAGCTTCAGCAGAACGAGGACAAGGTAGAGGCGATGCTCGACACTTATTCCTACGTTCAAAAGAGCATCCGACGCGAACTTCGTAAAGACGGCATCCTCCGCGAGACTGGATCCGAGACGTACCAACTCTCTTTTTACAAAGGCAACCGCATCCGCCGTCTTATCGAGAAGAACGGAAAACCGCTAAGCCCCCGCGAGCAGGCTGAGGAAGACAAAGAGACCGCGAAACGCGTTGAAGAGATCGAAAAAGAGATCGCCAAAGCGGAGGCAAGAAACTCGTCCGGCCCGCCATCGGGCGAAGGCCCGCGGATCTCGATCGCCGAGGTTCTGCGAGCGTCAAAGCTCGTGAACCCGAGGCGTGAACGATACAAGGGCCGCGACGTGATCGTTTTCGACTTCGAACCGAATCCGTCGTTCGACTACAAGAATGCCAAGAGTTTTCTGAAATTCTTCGGCAAGACTGCAGGCGTGATGTGGATCGATGAAAAGGACAAGCAGGTCGCGCGGCTCGAAGCTTTCCTGGCTGACAGTTTCAAGGTCGGCGGCGGCCTTCTCGCGAAACTCCGGAAAGGAGCGTCGTTCACGCTGGAACAGGAACGGGTGAACAACGAGATCTGGCTTCCCTCGACCGCCGACATCAATCTTTCGGTCAGGGTACTCTTGGTCGGCGGCGTGAACGTGAACCAGGTCGTCCGCTCGTACGACTATCAGAAATTCGCGACCGAGGTCAAAGACGCATCGGTCGGCGAACCGAACAAGAACTAGGACTAGCGGCCGATCTTAAGTTCAATGACCGAGCCACCACGGCGAACGCGGATCGTCGGAATGTTGGCACCGGCCCGCATCGTTCTCCGGCGATTTAGCTCGGTTGTTCCCATCGACAGCACTACGTCGCCGGCACGCACGCCGGAGCGAGCCGCTGCGCCGTTCGAATCGACACCCACAGCCCTCCATTCGCCGCCGTCAAAGGTTGCGCGAATACCGAGCAGCGAAAGTACCTCTTCGACCGCGATCTCGGCCGAGCCGTCCGGCATCACCGGTATCGCGTCGACAGGTCTCGAAGGCTGGATCCCGCGCGGATAGATCGTTTCTTCAGGCCCGCCAAGTGCGCGGTCGACCGAGGCTCCGCCCGAGTCGCGATTTCCCACCGCCCGACTCGTTGTCTCATCTGTCGCCCGCTGCGGCTGCCGGGAGGCAACCGTCGTGTTCGCCGGCTCGCCGGTCGGTTCCCCCTTCGTAAGCTCGACCGCAGCCGGGCTTGTCGTTTCCGGCGAAGATGCGGCAACCGGTGCAAGGTTCACCGCGACCTGATCGATTCCCGGCAAGGCATCGTCCGCCGGCTGCTGCCATAGTACATACCCCGAAACGGCCGCAGCGACCGTCAACGTTGCCGGGGCGGCGATCTTCAGAAAGCCCAATCTATAGCCCCCTCGCGACGACTGCCGATCCGCGATTCGGGCCTTGAGCCGCATATCGAAATTTGCCGGAGCCTCAACGCGCTTCAACCCGCGAAGGGCGGCCTCGACCTCGTCGACCTCTGCAAATGCCTTGTTGTTTTGTTCCGTGCTCATGGAGCCTTAAAGATATCCCTTTAGTTTTTCTTTCAGCAGGCCGCGTGCCCTGCTGATCCTTGATTTCGTCGTACCGAGCCCGAGCCCCATAATGCCCGCTATCTCGTCGTAGCTCAGGCCCTCGATGTCCCGCAAAACAATCGGCACCCGATACTTGGTCGGCAGTGCCGCTATCGCCGCTGCGATCACACGTTCCCTCTCGTCACCGATCAGGTTTTGGTCCGGCCCCGGACGCGTATCCGGTGGCTGAAACTCCACCTGCGACTCGTCTTCGCCCTGAAACAGCCCGGTTAGCGAGAGCAAAGACCGACGCTTTCGCCGCCTTATCTCGCTGATCGCAAGGTTCGTCGCGATCTTGTAAATATACGTCGAAAACGCATACCCCTTATGGTATCGGTCCAGCGCGAAATAGACTCGTATAAACGTCTCCTGTGCGAGGTCGACCGATTCTTCGTAATCGTTCAAAAATCGAAACAGGTAGTTAGTTATCGGATTGCGGTACCGCGCGACGATCTCCTCGAAGGCAAGTTCGTCACCGCCGCGAACGGCGTCGATGAGCTGATGGTCGGACAAAGAGCGGTCGGGCACGGTCCTAATTCGTACCTCCGCACGCCGATGATCGGGAGTGTCCAAAGCCATACATTCATACTTTTGTACAACACAAGCCGGACTAACAAAAACCGCCCTGCGTCTTTAATCACGCAAAGGCGGTCCGGAAGTTCCTGAATATTTTTACAAAGGTCGGAGCGCGCTAATCGGATACGCGTGTGACCGTCAGGACAATAAAGACCGTTCCGGCCGCATTCGGGAATGAAAATGATCCGATTACTGTTGGGATCCCACTTAGGACCAGGACACGCTGGTTAGAGTGAAAGACCGTTTCGTAATTCACGCCCGGGCCGCCCTGAGGGTTGGCGATCGACCTCACGGGGAGGCGTAATCCGCTTCGGAACGTCCCGATCCTGATCCGCGGCCGGGCATTGGCATTTTCAGACTGAACATCCGTGATACGGAACTCGAAATACGACGGAAAGCCGGTCACCGTCCCGACACGGATGTCTGCAACGCCGCGGGAGTCAAGGTTGCCGCCGCTTGAGAGGCGGCCCGTCGCCGTTTCGATCAATGAGAAATTCTGAAATCCGTGGTCGCGCCTGATCGCCTCGGCGACACCGGCGAGACTTTGCGGAAGGGGGCGTGTCGCGGCCGGGTCGCCGGAGCGGTCCGATGCGAGTACCATGTAAGACCTGATGTCGAAGACTTCGGACGGTTCCGGTGCGGACGACTGGGCTGCCGCTGAAACAGCAAGAAAAAGCAAAAAGAAAAGAGCCGCGTGGCTCTTGAAGGTAGCTGACCGATACATAAAGTAATTCTCCTGTGCAATGTAGTAGGGGAAAGTACCCTATTGCACGAAGCGGCCAGCCGAATGTTGCAGAATATGTTTAAGCCTGCGGGAAGATCCCGTCATCGACGCGCTGGCCGAAGGTGATCGTACCGATATTGACCTCTTCGATCACCTTGTCATCTGCCCAGAGTACGCTCCGGTGCGGCACCAATGTTCCCTGTGCCGGCCGGTAGTCGTAAAAACGCCGCTTGTACTTCACGCCGTTCTCTTCATACTCGAGCATCAGGACACGCAGGCTCTTAACGCTCACGTAGTACCGGGTTTTGCGTTGCGCCGTGTCGGTTATATCGACCACGTAATACTCGACGCCCATCTGTCTCGTCTTTTCGGCAAGTGCGGCGGTCGAACCGTTCTCCTTATACCTCAGCAGCCCGTCAAGGCCGCGGAAGATCTGGTTCTCAAAAGACCTGACCGCGTCTTCACGCGGTGTGAAGGACTGGTCATTATAAATGCCGAAGATCTTCTCGTCGCTCGATACCATCGAGTAACGTGCATCCGGGAAATCCTGCTCGAACCTTATCTTGTCCTTGAAAAGGTTTTCGCCGCGTTTAACCCAGCGCTGATACGTGACCGTATCGGTACGGCCGTCGGCTCCCGTGACACTGATCTTCCCGCGTTCGAGCGTGGTCTTGCGGATCTGGTCGAGCAATGCCCGGCCTGCACCGCCGCCGTAGATAATAACCACGGATTCAGCTACCTGCTCGCCCGTGTAAGCCGGAGTGCCGTCCGGATTCTTGGCGATGACCATGGGTGTGGCGGCCGGCGTCGGAGTCGGCGATGGCGTTGGGCTCTCCTGTGCAAACGAAGCCGCAGCGAGGCCCGTAACGGCAAAAACCAACGCGAAAATACCTTGCGTGTATGTCGACACTAGAACGTTTCTCTTGGACATGTGTTGAAAGTCAGTAAACGCGGATTGTAACATAAACCGGATTTCCGGGCATTTGAACATCTCGCAATTGTCGAATTAGTTGATGTTCCATTCGTGTCAAAAGATGCACCGGAATAGGCGATCCGCCCATTAACAGCCCTATTTACGATGATCCACGTTGCACTTTACGAACCCGAGATACCGCCGAATACCGGCAACATCGCCCGCCTCTGTGCGGCAACGAACACCGCCCTCCACGTCGTCGGGCCGACCGGTTTTCGCATGGACGACCGCACTCTGAAACGTGCGGGGCTGGATTATTGGGAGCACGTAAAGCTATTTCGCCACATCGACATGGCGGAATTGTACGCCGCACTTCCCGACTCGCGGTTCCTTTTCCTCACTACGAAGACCGAACGGCCGTACACAAGCGTCGAGTTCCGCGACGGTGATTGCCTCGTGTTCGGGCCCGAAACGCGCGGCCTGCCCGAAGATCTTCTCCGTCGGAACGCCGAAGCCTGCCTGACCATACCGATGCCGAACCCGAACGTCCGCAGCCTTAACCTCGCCACTAGCGTCGGGATCGTCCTCTATGAGGCCATCCGCCAGGTTTCAGCCCGCTAAGCCACGGCCTCACTGTTTCTTACGCCGATTCCTGGCATCGTTTTCCTCGCGGGCTTCGTCAAATATACGAAGCCAAAACGGTGTGTGGCAACACTGGCGGCATACGAACAGGAGTTGTTGAAGTTATGAGGTTTTTCAGTAAGTTTTTTGCAATGTCATTCGCGGTGATCGCTTTTGCCGCCGCCGGGTCGTTCGCACAGTCGGCCGGCGTTTCAACGGCTCAAAATGCGATCGAACGTCAGATCGAGAAAAAGATCCTGATGCTGCCGCGTTACGAAGTGTTCGACCATATCGCGTACAAACTTGACGGTAATACCGTTATTCTCTCGGGTAAGGTCTACAACGCGACCAACCGCAAGGCTGCGGAGTCGGCCGTGAAACGCATTGACGGTGTCGTGAATGTCGTCAACAATATCGAATTGCTGCCGATCGGCGGTTTCGACGACCGTATTCGCCAGCAGCTTTACGCCAATATCGCGAACATGGCAGGCCTTTCGCGGTACCTGCATCCGGTCAACCCGGACATCCGGCTCATCGTTGAGAACGGCCGGGTGACGCTCGAGGGCTATGTCGCGAACCAGACCGATGCGAACCTCGCACGGATCGCTGCAAATCAGGTATTCGGTGTTTTCTCGGTCACAAATAACCTGGTTGTCGACAAGCGGGCCGGTTAAGATTGCCCGCATTTCCTCCGAAGACACCGGCCCGGATGTTAGATCCGGGCCGGCTTTTTTGTGCGTATGGTTGCCTTTTTACCGCCGTTCCGTCATTATTTCCGTTTGCCTTTAGTGCAGAATTCGACCAATGACTACGAACGAAAAGATCAGAAATATCGCCATCATTGCCCACGTTGACCACGGGAAGACGACGCTCGTCGACGCAATGCTCCAACAGTCAGGTACTTACCGTGAGAACGAGGCAGTCGTTGAACGCGTTATGGACTCGATGGACCTTGAACGCGAACGCGGCATCACCATCATGGCGAAGAACACCTCCGTCCGCTACGGCGATCACAAGATAAACATCGTCGATACGCCGGGCCACGCGGATTTCGGCGGCGAGGTCGAACGCGTTCTAAAGATGGTCGACGGCATCGTACTCCTCGTTGACTCCGCCGAGGGCTGCCTTCCGCAGACGCGTTTCGTGCTGAGAAAGGCACTCGAACTCGATCTGCCTGCGATCGCATTGGTCAACAAGATCGACCGCCAGGACGCACGGCCCGACGAGGTCGTCAACGAGATCTACGACCTTTTCATTGACCTCGGGGCAAACGAAGACCAGATCGAATTCCCGATCCTTTACTCCATCACGCGCGACGGCATCGCGAAGAAAGACCTTGCCGATGAGAGCAAAGACCTTCGCCCGCTGTTCGACCAGATCATCGAAACGGTGCCGGCCCCAAAGCCCATCCGTGACGACAGCCTTCAGCTTCTTGTAGCCAATATCGATTACAACCAGTTCGTCGGCCGCCTCGCGATCGGCCGCATGTTCTCCGGGGAGATCTCGAAGAACCAGGAGGTCGCCGTTTCCAAACGCGACGGCTCGCTTCAGAAGACGCGTGTCAAGGAACTGTTCGTTTTCGAAGGCCTTGATCGCACGCCGGTGGACACTGCAGGCGTCGGCGAGATTGTCGCCCTCGCCGGATTTGACGATATCAACATCGGCGAAACGATCACGCTGCCCGACAACGCGAAACCGCTTCCCGTTATCGCAGTCGATGAGCCGACCATTGCGATGATCTTCGGCGTTAATACTTCCCCGTTCTCCGGCATCGACGGCAAATTTGTCACCTCGCGGCAGATCAAAGACCGCCTCGAAAAGGAATTGCTCGGAAACGTCGCGCTTCGTGTCACCGAGACCGAAGCCGCCGAACAGTTCAAAGTTTCCGGCCGCGGCGAGCTCCAGCTTGCGATCCTGATCGAAATGATGCGCCGCGAAGGCTACGAACTTCAGGTCTCAAAACCCGAGGTCATCACGCAAAAAGACCCGAACACCGGCGAGATGCTCGAGCCGTTTGAACAGGTCGTCATCGACGTGCCCGAAGAATTCATCGGCGTCGTCACCGAGGCACTCGGCCGCCGCAAAGGGCAGATGACGAAGATGATCAATAACGGTTCGGGCCGCGTCAGGCTTGAATACGAGATCCCATCGCGCGGTCTGATCGGCTTCCGCGGCGAGTTCCTGACCGAAACGAAAGGAACCGGCCTGCTTAACACTATCTTCCTCAGGTTCGACAAATGGCAGGGCGAGATGAAATCGCGCTCGACCGGCTCGCTTGTCGCCGACCGCATGGGCGAATCGACCACCTATTCGCTCTATAACCTGCAGGAACGCGGCACGCTTTTCATCAAGCCGGGCACAAAGGTCTACGAAGGAATGATCGTCGGCGAGAACGCCCGTGCGGTCGACCTCGACGTCAACGCCATCAAGGAAAAGAAGTTGACGAACATGCGTACGACCTCGGCCGACG
>JAUCQE010000299.1 GCA_030372865.1 Pyrinomonadaceae bacterium | reverse complement strand
GGAATATACGACGGCAATACGACCGAGGCGATCAGTATCGGCAAAGCGACGGCTGCGGTAAGCAATCTGGTTTTCATTTTGATTTCACGTCGCCGAACCGGCGGTCGCGTTGTTGGTATTCGATGATCGCCTCGAAGATGCTCGGCCGGCGAAAATCCGGGAAAAGGGTCGGCGTTACATAGATCTCTGCGTAGGTGATCTGCCAGAGCAAGAAGTTTGATATCCGAAGCTCGCCGCTCGTGCGGATCAGCAGATCGACATCAGGAAGTCCGGCGGTGTAAAGATGGCGTTCGAGATCCGCGTCCGTCAATTCACTCAAACTTCGCCCGCTCCGGATGATCTCTTCCGCGGCAAGCCTTGCAGCCCGAACTATCTCGTGCCTTCCGCCGTAGTTCAGGGCAACGTTCAGCGCCATTCCGGTATTGTTGGCGGTCTTGTCTACCGCCGTCTCGAGTTCCTTTTGGATATCCTCCGAGAGGGCAGAGATATCACCGATCGGCTGAAAGCGAATGTTGTTCTTGTGGACCTCTTTGAGCTCAGACCGCAGGTAGCGTTTGAGCATCGACATCAGGCCGGACACTTCGTCCTTGGGGCGTTTCCAGTTCTCGGTCGAGAAGGCGTAAAGCGTGACGGATTCGATACCAAGACGCGTGCATGTATCGACGATCGACCGGACAGATTCGGCGCCGGTCCGGTGGCCGAAGATCCTCGGTTTGCCTCTCAGCTTTGCCCAGCGTCCGTTGCCGTCCATAATGACCGCGATATGGCGGGGAAGGCGTGCCGGGTCGATGGCCGCGAGCAATTCGGCCTCTTTTGTGCGTGCTTTGACGACTCCGGCAAAGTTCTCGTGCATCGGTATCTGGTCAACTATTGGGGCTGTATATCCCGTTCTTCAATGGAGACGACCGCGTTATGATTAAGCCGCCCATAGATATGCGGATAGATCTCGCCGCCGGTTGACGGCTCTTCCACGAGTTTTGACAGCAGCTTTTCTGAATCTATCTTCAAGATCAGGACACGTCTCGCGTTGCTGTAATAACGCTTCAAAACGTCATCGACCTGATTCTCGTAGCTGCAGTGGATAAAGCCCTCGGTGTGCAGGCTCTCGGTCTGGTACGACGGTTTGGTCTTGTAGCTTTCCCAAACCGCGGGAAGGACAACGTGATAGATGAACATAGATCGGATATCTTTTGGCCTAGTCGTAGTCGACACGCAGCAGCGACAGGCCGTGTGCGGGAGCAGTTTGTCCGGCTAAACTGCGGTCACCTGTAACGATAGCAGTTTGAATTGTATCAGAATCTTTTTCCCCACGCCCGACCTCGAGTATCGTCCCCACGATCGAGCGGACCATGTAGCGAAGGAAACCGTTGCCGACGATCCGGAACTCGATGACCATCGCGTTCGCCCTTGAGTCCCAGTTCGTTTCGAATGAGCAGTCCAGGATCGTTCGCACCCTTGATTCGCCGTCCGATCTGGCTGATGAGAACGCGGTCCAATCGTGCTCGCCGAGCAAAAGCCGCGACGCCGCGGTCATCTTTCCGATGTCCAGCGGCCGCGACTCATGATGTGCATATCGCCGCCAGAAAGGCGACATTACCGGTGCGTTGATGATCCGGTAAACATAGGTCTTCCTTTTCGCAGAGAAACGTGCGTGGAACTCATCCGCCGCCCGTTCGGCCTTCATTATCCGGATGTCGCGCCAAAGGTTGCCGTTGATAGCGTTACGCAGGCGTTCGGGCGTGAATTCGCGGTTCATAAAAACGTTCGCCACCTGCCCCTCGGCATGCACGCCCGCGTCGGTCCGGCCCGAGCCCACAACCTTTACTTCCGATCCTTCGAGGTTGCCGATCACACGCTCCAATTCGCCCTGGATCGTGCGGTCGTTCTCCTGAACCTGCCAGCCGTGAAAATCGGTCCCGTCGTATTGGATCAAAAGCTTATAGTTCATTCATTCTCCGATCCAGCTGCGTCGCAAACAGTTCGGCTGCAGTCGAACTCATTCGAAAGTAAAGTGCCGGCTCGATCAATTCGAGCTCCATTAATAGCCATTCGTCTAATAGCCATTCGTCGCAGAACCGAACGAGGTCGATCCTCGTGTACAGCGGTTCCGGCTCTATCGACTTCGCGATCGACGTGGCCGCTGACATCAATGAAGCCTCAGGTTCGATCGAAGTAATAATGCCGCCGTGCTCTTCCTGCACGCGGAAATCCCCGGTCTTCGGCGTTTTAAGAATGGCGTGACTATAAACTCCATTGAAGAAAAACAGCGAGTATTCGCCCTCGTCAACAACCGCCGGTATGAACGGTTGGACCATGTACGAACGGGACCCAAAGATCTCGCTTAGTGCGGGATCAAAGGCACTTAGCCGAAACGTGTCCTGCGCAGTCGCGGAAACCGTCGGTTTTATGATCAATTCATCTGATCGAAGCTCCGACGTCCAATCCTCGAACGATCTCTGGCTCGCCCGCTTTTCACCCCACAATGTCGGGACGATCTTAAAGCCCCGCGACTCCAGTTCTCGCAAATAAGTTTTGTCGAGGTTCCATTCGATTATCGAAAGCGGGTTATCCAATCGTGCATTCGAACGGTCGATCCGTCTGCGAACGTCTAGAAACTCGGACGGAGAATCCTGATAATCCCACGTCGTACGGATCACTACCGAGTCGAAGGAATTCCAATCCGCATCGACGTCTCGCCATGACACCGTATCCACCTGCCAGCCAAGGTCGCGGAGCGGCTCGATCGCAAGTTCGTCGTCGCTCACGTAACCGTCAAGGCTGTCCATCGAAAGAAAGCAGCAGCGGCGCATTTCTATTTCGCGGGCGTCCGGCTGCCCGGCTTTACTGCCTCGATCCCGGCCGAACACATCGGGCATTCCGCCGGGTCGTAGCTGGGGACGTCGAGCGTCACCAGGGAAGTACGCGGCACGCCGACATCGGCTTCGCCGTTCGACCGGTCCACGATCGACGCAGCAGCAACCACGCTGCCGCCGTTCGCTTCTAGGGCGGCAATGCATTCGCGTGTCGAACCGCCGGTGGTGATGACGTCTTCGACCACAAGTATCTTCTCGCCGGGCCGCAGCGAGAATCCCCTGCGGAGCGTCATCTCGCCGTTTTGCCGCTCGGTCCAGATGAACTTCACATTCAACGCGGCAGCGACGGTAAATCCGATCACCAGCCCGCCGATCGCGGGCGATGCGACGGTTTCGACCCCGCTTTCGAGATATCTTTCAGCGATCGCTTTGCCAAACTTTTGAGCGTCCGCCGTGAACTGGAGTGCTAATGCGCACTGGAGGTATTTTGGGCTGTGCAGGCCGCTAGAAAGAACAAAATGCCCTTCAAGCAGCGCGTCCGTTTCACGAAATTGTTCGAGGATCTGTTCTGGATTCATAATCGAGAAATGCGATTATGCCAAATTCGGGAATAAGTTCCCAACAAAACACTGTTATGGCCGCGGGCAAAATTGGATGTTGCCGTGTTTGCCGATAGAATTATATCTGTAATGCCGCCGTTCCCTAACCTGATCTCGGAATCGCTGCTCGTCACCGAAACGCTGAAATATCTCAAGTCGACCGGTGGGCGTGCCCCTGCGGTGCGCGTTGTCGATCGGGTAATGAATATAAAACGGCCCGAACCGGTGATCGCGAGGCTTCTGGTTCAGGATCTCACTGAACGCGACTCGCGCCTCGTATTGCAGGGCGACCACCTGGAGTTGGTTGAGATCGACGCCGACGGCCTTGAGATCAGTTCGGTGGATTACGTAGTTTTCGATCTGGAGACAACCGGGGCAAAAGCACCGCCGTGCCGGATCACGGAGATCGGTGCATATCGCGTCCGTAAAGGCGTGGTCGCCGAAGAGTTTCATACCCTGGTAAATCCGCAGACGCCGATTCCGCCGTTCATTACGTCTTTGACCGGTATCAGTGACGACATGGTCCGCAGTGCCCCGCTGTTCGGCGACATTGCGAATGACCTGCTCGAATTCATCGGCGATGCCGTGCTCGTTGCTCATAACGCACGGTTCGACATGGGCTTCCTGAACTACTGTCTCTTATACACA
>JAUCQE010000298.1 GCA_030372865.1 Pyrinomonadaceae bacterium | reverse complement strand
ACGCTTCGCTTGTCTTTCGGCCGGATCCGCGAAAGGACGACTCCCCGTTCATATCCTCTAAGCACCTCCGGATGGATATACGAGGCCCGACAAACTGCCGGCGTGTTTCCGAGTTCCTCGGCTACCTCTTTTATAACTTCGACCGTGTTCGTCTTTACCTCCGCATCGTTTTCCGCCGGGCCGCGTTCTGCAAATTTCACGGCGGCCAGCAGTGTCCCGCCCCAAGTTCGAAAGTCCTTTAGGCTAAATTCCGGCGAGGTAATTTCCTTTAAATATCTATTCAGTTCTGCAGGCGTAACCGGCCGCGGCTTTCCTTCGTCGTCGAGATAATGAAACAACTTCGCACTCGACCCCAATCGACGAAGCCCCTCCATTTCTTTCGCAAGCTTTCTGTCCGCCAGTACCTTTCGATGCTTCACGTAGCTCTTTCCCACGAAGTCGAAGATCAGCTCGCCGTTGGAGCGGATCGTAAGGTGCTTGTTCTTGAGCGTCGTGATGCCGTAGGTGCGAAACTGCTCCGCCGAGCGTTCCCCACCGATACGCATATACAGGTCATTCACCAGCCTGATCATTATCGCGAGCACCTTCTCACGCGGATAGCCCTTCTTTCGAATATCCCGATTGGTTGTTTCGCGTAGCTTTTTCAGATACGGCCCAAACCGCTCGATCTTTTCGAACTTCTTCTTCTCTTGTTTAGCAACGAAGGTCTGGTGATAAATGTATTGAACGCGGCCCGCACCGTCGATGCCGATCGCCTGCAGGCGGCCGCCGGGCTTCGGGCATATGCGCACCGAAGTCCAAGCGGGCGGTATCGCCAGTGCATTCAACCGCTCGATGACATCTTTGTCGCGGATCGGCCTCCCGTCGCAATCGAAATAGCGGAAATCCTCCGGGCTCTCGCCCTGCCGCCGAAGCCATTTCGCTCGTCGCTCGATCGCCGGGTGATCGTTCTGTTCTTCTGCATCGTTCATATCGTCGGCCGATTCTACAACGGTTGCGCAACGCAAACTGTAGCGAATGCTACGGTTCGCCCGATCCGTCGATTTGACCTGAACCGCCGATTAGTTCAGCATCTCGGAGTATGATCGTGATAGTTTTCGGGGTTGCCGGGTCAGGAAAAACCACCGTCGGCCGCCTTCTAGCAGAGCGGGCCGGTTTTTCGTTCATCGATGCCGACGACCATCACCCGCCCGAAAATATCGCGAAGATGCGGTCCGGCTCGCCGCTGACAGACGAAGATCGCGAAGGCTGGCTGACCAAACTCCGCACTCTGCTTTTAGATAGCGAAGGCGCCGGACACAACGTAGTTCTCGCTTGCTCGGCCCTGAAGTCCGCCTATCGCGAAAAGCTTACGGTAAGCCCGGCCGTCCGTTTCGTTTACCTCAAAGCGGATCCAAATATTATTGCCGCCCGCCTCGCCGCCCGCCCCGGCCACTTCATGCCCGCAAACCTCATCGAAAGCCAGTTCGCCACGCTCGAAGAACCGCAGAGCGGAGTCATCACCATCGACGCCACCCTACCGCCGGACGCGATCGTCGACCATATCATCTCCGAATATCGCCTTTAAACCATATTTCCGCCCTAGCTCCTACCCGACCGCGCCCAAAACAAAAACGGCCGTGCATTTCCGCACGACCGCCTGATCCCTGGAGCCGGTGAAGGGACTTGAACCCCCGACCTGATGATTACAAATCAACTGCTCTACCAACTGAGCTACACCGGCATTTTGGTGGTTGTTTGCCCGTGTCGGGCAAACGCTGATGATAGCAAAGCGGGTGCGGGCTCCGCAAGTTTATTGGATGGCCTGGGTTTCGAGATCAGGCTCAGGAAATCGATGCGGCATCGAATTGCCTGCCCAGTTTGCGGCAAGTTCGGGTGAGTATTCTGGAATTCGCCGTCCGTTAAACATCTAAAAAACTTGTTGACGCCGTTTCCAGGCGGAGACTAGAATATACATGTGGGCCATCGTGGCCGTACCTTCCAAATCGCTCGCGGCCATTTAGGTTCTTCGCGGGTGCCCGGTATCAAAACTTCAATTCCCGGACAGGCAAAAGGAGAAAGTTGTGAGTCTTCAAAACTATTTACGCCGTGGCCTCTCGGCCGCATTCATATTTGCTGCAGCCGCAGGTGCCACTCAGGTTCTTGCGCAGACGAAGCCGTTTGCGCCGAATACCGTTGCCGAGCGCAACAATCTCTATTGCGCCGGATTTGTTCAAAAATCCGCGATCAATACCGATAATCGGCTGATCGGCGCCGTCGATGAGCAGGATGGTTTTCTGTACGCTCAGAACGATGAAGTTTACGTTAATGCCGGTGCGGACAAAGGCGTAAAGGTTGGCGATATGTGGGCCGTGGTCAGGCCCCGCGGTGAGGTCAGCACTCGCTGGACGAATAAGGGCGACCTCGGCTTCTTTGTTCAGGAGGTCGGCAATATCGAGATCGTTCGCGTAAAGCAGAATTATTCCGTCGCCGTCGTCAAGGTGTCGTGCGACTCGTTCCTCCTCGGCGACCTCGTCCAACCCTGGACGCAGCGTACGAGCCCCGGCTTTGTCGAACGCCCGGCACTTGACCGCTTTGCGGATTCGAGCGGCAAGGCGATGGGCCGCCTCTTTATGGGCCGCGACAGCCAGGAAATGATCACGCGCGACCAGATCGTGTACGTTGACCTCGGAGCCGAGGACAACCTCCGTGCCGGCGATTATCTCACTATTTTCCGTCCGCTTGGCAAGGGCAATATCCTTCACGGCCCGCCCGAGTCGGTGAGCGCACGCGATTACGGATTCCAGAGCCTTACCTACCGCGGCGACAAGTTCTCGAACCAGGCCGCACGCAAATCCGGTGACCAGGCCGGCGGACGCGTAGTGACGACCGAACGTGCAAAAGACGGTCGGCCCGACATCCGCAAGGTCGTCGGCGAGGGCGTCGTCCTTAATGTAAAGGAACGCACCGCGACCGTGGTCATCACCCGCACCGCTCAGGAAATTCACACGGGCGACTGGGTCGAGGTCCAGTAAACTGTTTGAATAAAAAGACGAAGGCCGGCGATGTTATTCGCCGGCCTTTTCTGTTTCCGACTGGCTTCGCTCGGCGAAGAAATAAGTGAAGTAATCGTACATGGACCAGATGGCCATCAGCACCGAGACCCACAGCCCGCCGCGGCCGATCAGGTAGCCGAAAACCTTCCAATCGTTCGCCGTCAGCGAAAGTGTTGTTAGATTCGAGAACGCGGTCTGAACCTCCGCAACTTCCCAGAAAGTAAGAAGCGGATAATCCTGGCCAAAATTTGAGACCGGCGGCTGACCGGTAGCCGCGGCAACGAGCAGAGCGGTGATCGCTACGCACTGCGCCCACATCTTTATCTTACCGGATGTCTGCGCCTGAATGATTATTCCCTGGGCTGCGGCGACCGACCTTAAGCCGGTGACGATAAATTCCCTGCCGAGGATGATCACTACTGCCCAAGACGGAGCAAGATGCTTTTCTACGAGGACGATCAGTGCCGCCGAAACCAGCAATTTATCCGCTATCGGGTCGAGAAATTTCC
>JAUCQE010000297.1 GCA_030372865.1 Pyrinomonadaceae bacterium | reverse complement strand
GGAATATAGTCTCCGTGATCTTCGGCGGCGTCCCCGCGACCGGAGCGATTGCGCGAACCGCAACGAACATAAAAAGCGGCGGCAAAACGCCCGTATCCGCCATAATCCACTGCATTTTCCTTTTGGTCGTACTCCTGTTCATCGGTAAATGGGCGGCATTGATACCGATGGCGACGCTTGCCGCCGTGCTGATTGTTGTTGCGTACAACATGAGCGAGTGGCGTGAGTTCGTCCACCTGCTGAAAAGCCCAAAGGCTGATATTGCGGTACTTTTAGCGACATTCTTGCTAACGGTTTTCATCGAACTCACAGTAGCAATACAGGTCGGGATATTGCTTGCGGGATTTTTCTTCCTGCAGAAGATGTCTGGCGAGACACAGGTGAACCTGATCACGGAAAACCTCGCGACCGACGACGAAGTGCTGGCTAGGGATATGTCGTCGATCGAGATCCCGAAAGGCGTTGAGGTGTTCGAAATATACGGCTCGCTGTTCTTCGGTGCGATCAGCCAGTTCAAGGAATCGATCCGCATCGTTGCAAACCGGCCGGAAGTTATCATCCTACGAATGCGGCATGTTCCTACGATCGACGCAAGCGGCATCCACATTCTCGAAGAACTTGCCGAAGAAGCGATCGCAAATCGCCAGTCGGTCGTGTTCTCTGCCGTCTCCGAAAAGGTCTATCGGGTAATGGAGGAATCCGGTTTCGCCGAGTTGGTTGGCAAAGGCAGCTTTGCTCCGGATATTTTCGCCGCACTCGATCTGGCGAAGGAACATCTCTCGGGCAAGGCGGCGCAACCGGATAGTTTGAAATAGCGGAATGAGCGAGTTTCCGGCGCCATGGCGTAATTGTTCAAATGATTTATTCGCTTGATCAGATCATCTATTCGGGCGTGCAAATGAATTAATTGGCCGTGAAAAGCGCTTTCCCACGCGGAAAAACGATTTTCCCGCGAGGAAAAACGATTTGCCCGTGAGGAAAAATGAGTTTCTTATGCGGGAAAATGGTTTTCCGACGCGGAAAAATGATTTTCCCAAGCGGGAAAATGAATTTCCCGCTGGCAAAATGAATTTCCCAAGCGGGAAAACGAGTTTCCCGTGAGCGAAAATGAATTTTCCGGCTGTGAAAATGGTTTTTCCGGCGGAGAAATGAAAGGGGTATCCAATGAGCAAGCGAAATATCATCAAGAATTACCGCGACGATGCGATAAGCAATTTTAAGAGCTACAAAAAGCTGGCGGAGAGGGCGATCGGGCAGGTTTCGGACGAGGAATTCTTCCGGACGATCGATGCGGAGGCCAATTCGATCGCTCTTATCGTGAAACACCTGGCGGGGAATATTCGCTCGCGGTGGACTGATTTTCTCGACTCCGACGGCGAAAAAGCGGACCGTAACCGTGATACCGAGTTTGTCGTGCTCGGCGATTCGCGAGAAGGGCTGATGGCTTTTTGGGAAGCGAGCTGGGAAACGCTTTTTCAGACGCTCGACGGGCTGAAAGTTAAGCATTTCGGGCGAAAAGTTACGATCCGCGGCCAGGAACACACCGTCGCGGAGGCGATAAACCGCCAAATGACGCACTATGCCTATCACATCGGGCAGATCGTTTTTCTCGCGAAACACTTCCGATCCGCCGAGTGGCAGTCGCTCAGCATCCCGAAAAACCGCTCCGGCGAGTTCAATTCGTTCCTCGACGCCAAAAAACAGGCCGGCGAGGAACTGCCCGAGAGATTCGACGCCGCTGCCGAATTCATCGCCGCCGACGGCGAGGTCTTATAAGCCGTTCGGGCCCGCAAATACCTGAACCCATCTGCCTGCCGGCGGACGAATATGGTAATCTAAGGGTTCTTTTATGACGTCCGTTTCCATCCTTGGCTCGACGGGTTCGATAGGCTGCAGCACGCTGAAAGTGATCGAGCACCTCGGCGGAATACGCGTCCCGGCAATGGCTGCCGGCCGCAATATGACCGCGTTCGCCCGGCAGATAGCCGACTTTAAGCCCGAACTCGTATCCTGCGACGATGAAACCTGTGCCGAAACGCTCGAACGCGAACTGCACGCACTCGGTGCGGCGGTTCCGCGTATCGAGCTCGGCGAAAAAGGCCTGATCGCCGTAGCGACGCACGAGGAAGCCGAGACGGTCGTGTCCGCAACCGTCGGAGCGGTCGGTTTCGTGCCGACGCTTCGTGCCATCGAGGCCGGAAAACGCATCGCCCTCGCGAATAAGGAAACGCTCGTAATGGCCGGCGAACTGATGACCGCCGCCGCCGAACGCAGCGGGGCCGAACTCCTGCCCGTCGACAGCGAACACAACGCGATCCATCAATGCCTCCGCGGCGAAACGCGTTCGGAGGTTCGGAGAGTGATATTAACCGCGTCAGGCGGGCCGTTTCGTACCTGGACGAAGGAACAGATCTCGGCCGCGACGCGGGAACAGGCCCTGAATCATCCGAACTGGAAGATGGGCGAGAAGATCACGATCGATTCCGCCACACTGATGAACAAGGGGCTCGAGGTGATCGAGGCAAAATGGCTTTTCGGGTTCGAGGCAGACGAGATCGCCGTCATCGTCCACCCGCAGTCGGTCATCCACTCGATGGTGGAACTGGTCGACGGTTCGATCCTTGCCCAAATGGGCGTGACCGACATGAAGCACCCGATCCAATACGCATTAACATATCCGACACGGCAGCAAAACTGCCTGCCGCCGCTGAATCTCGCGGCGATAAGCGGTTTGACGTTCGAAGAACCGGATACCGAGCGGTTTCCGTGCCTTTCGCTTGCGTACACCGCATTACGAGCCGGCGGGACGATGCCGGCGGTTCTAAATGCCGCAAATGAGGTGACGGTACGTGCGTTTTTGGATGGTGCGATCGGCTTGGACGACATCGCCGCCGTGAACCGATCGGTAATGGAAGAACACGAAGCGAAGCCCGCTGCGACGCTCGAGGCGGTCCTCGAATCCGACGCATGGGCCCGAGAGCGCGCTATAATCAAACTTTCGCGTTCCGCCTCGGCGAACTGAAACGTTACAACGCCGCAGCCGCCAAAATGCTCTAATGCATTAGTTTTTATAAGCTTTTTGTAAGACATGCTCGACTACTTAATAATCATCGCCGCCGTAGTTTTCGTCCTCGGCGTAGCAATAAATATCCACGAGTTCGGCCACTTCATTGTCGCGAAGCTCTTCGGGATGCGCGTTGAGGCGTACTCATTCTTCGGCCTCGGGCCGAGGGTTTGGGGATTCAAACGCGGACACACAGATTACCGAATTTCGGCGATCCCGCTTGGAGCGTACGTAAAGCTTTACGGCGACGAGGCGACCGCGTCGCTCGAGGGCGGCGAATCGGAAGGCGAAAAGGTACCGGAATCGGAGCTATATGAACTTCGCCCGCGGTGGCAGAAGTTTCTTGTAATGCTCGGCGGGCCGTTCATGAACATTCTGCTTGCGCTGGCGATCCCGTTCGGAGCGGCGCTGATCTACGGTGTTCCCTCAATGCCGGCACCGATCGTTGGAATGGTCTCGCCCGGCAGCGCTGCCGAACAGGCGGGCATCAAGCCCGGCGACCGGATCGTCGGGATTGACGGAGTCGAAAATCCGACGTGGGAAAATGTCCGCGATAACGCGGCGATCTCGCCGGACCGTGACGTCCGGATGAAGATCGACCGCGGCGGCCAGCAGATGAATATCACCGTCCGCCCGAAGGCAGAGATGTTCGGCGGCAACGCGATCGGCGATCTTGGAATGGTGCCGGACATCGGCGTTGAACCCGTGCAGGCTGGAACGATAGTTGAAGGCAGCCCGGCGGAATCCGCGGGATTGCAGATAGGCGACAAGGTGATCGCGTATAACGGCAAGTCAGTTCGAAATTCACAAGAGCTGACAATGCAGATTCGCGAGAACAAGGATACTCCGGCGAAGCTGACCATTGAACGAAACGGCGAGCGGAAGGAGATCGACCTGGCTGCCCGACAGGATTCGGATGGCGTTTATCGCATAGGTGTCGGCTTTGGTGCCGCGGCGATCACGACCCGTGTTCCGGTCGGTATCGGCGGGGCCGCGACGTTCGCATGGGAAGCGAACATGCGCGTGCTCCGTCTGACGGGCAAGGTCTTCGGACAGATGTTCTCGGGCGAACGTTCGGTAAAGGACGCCGGGATCTCAGGCCCGGTCGGCATTGTTCGGACGATCGCAAATGCCGCGACCGGCACTGACGTTGTGGCGAGCCTGTTCTCGCTTCTTGCGGGCATTAGCCTCAGCCTCGGCATCTTTAACCTGCTTCCGATCCCTCTGCTCGACGGCGGACAGATAATGGTTCTCGGCATTGAGAAGGTAATGTCGTGGTTTGGCCGTACGCTTTCGATGGCGGTGCGTGAAAAGATACAGATGGCGGGTCTCGGCATCATTCTTTTGCTTATGGTATTCACGCTGTTCCTGGATATTTCGAGATTTTTCTAGTGGGAGTTCTCACCACGGAGAACACAAAGATCACAAAGAAAGGATAAGTTCGTATCTTTGTGCTCGCTGGTTGCTCTGTGGTGAACGGTTCGTTATGAAGCGAGTTTCAAGAGCGGTAAGGGTTCGGGGGCTGCAGATCGGTGGCGGTGCACCGGTTACGGTCCAGTCAATGACCAAGACGGATACGACCGATGTTGCAGGAACACTGAAGCAGATCGACGAGATGGTCGCCGCAGGATGCGAGATCGTCCGAATTGCCGTGCCGGATGACGACGCCGCGGCCGCATTGAAAGAGATCCGCAAACGTACCGAAGTCCCGCTCGTTGCTGACATCCATTTCCATTACAAGCTTGCGCTGAAGGCTCTTGAGGCCGGGATCGATAAGCTACGCATCAACCCGGGCAACATCGGGCATATCGACCGAGTCCGCGAAGTGGTCCGTGCAGCGGAGGCACAGAAGGTGCCGATCCGCATCGGGGTAAACGGCGGATCGCTCGAGAAAGACCTGCTTAAAAAATACGGGACGGCGACCCCGGAAGCAATGGTTGAATCCGGCATGAGGCACGTCAAGATCCTTGAGGACCTCGGCTTCGGCGACATCGTGATTTCGCTTAAGGCGTCGGACGTGAACCGGATGGTCGAAGCCTATCGCCTGATGGCGACGAAGGTCGATTATCCGCTGCACCTCGGCGTGACCGAAGCCGGCACGCCGTTCGGCGGAACGATCAAGTCGGCGATTGGACTCGGGATATTGCTTCATGAAGGGATCGGCGACACGATACGCGTTTCGCTTGCCGCCGAACCGCATGAGGAAGTGCGTGTTGCATGGGAGATCCTGAAATCGCTTGAGCTCAGAAATCGCGGTGTTACTGTCGTCGCGTGCCCGACCTGTGGCCGCTTGGATATCGATAATTTTGTCGAGATCGTTACAGAGGTAGAACGACGCCTTGCTCACGTCGAGGAACCGCTGCATCTTTCGATCATGGGCTGTGCAGTAAACGGCCCGGGCGAAGCTCACGACTCGCAACTCGGAATCACCTTTGGCCGTAACGTCGGCATGATCTTCAAGAACGGCGTCCCGATGCGACGTGTTTCCGGCGAGGATATCGTAGAGGAATTTGTGAAGGAAGTGGAACTCCTGCGAAGCGAAGAGACTCGCGACTCGTCGATTCTTGACCGGGGCCTCGTTGATTCGATAATCAAATCGTAAGTCGACTTTCCGGTTAGTTCGATCCGACGCTCGCTTACTGACTTTTCTTTTCCCAATCGAAACCGGGAGCTGCGATTCTGCCCGCGTCTGCCACGTTATACATTTTGACAGTGTAGCGAATTTCTACCTTTTCGTTCGGTACATAGCTGTCCACCGTGAAAATAAGCAACCCGCGCCTATCGCTCGCGTTCAGCAATACCGCGTACGTATGACCCGCCTGAACCTTAACTAACTGGGCGAACTTCGAATATTCAGCGAATGAATGGACTCTTTTAAGGTTAAACGCGCGCGAGGCAGAGATCTCTTCCACGGGCAGTTCCGCCCCGAGGTCGGCGATAAGCGACATATCGTCTCCGGCCGTTGATGCCGTGAAATAATCTTCCGAACGGCAAGCACCGTTGAAAAGCAGATCCGGACTGTTTCGATCTTTCGCATACGCGGATATAAAAAGTGCGGTGTTTCCGTAACCCTTCGTAAACTCGTCATTATCCCGGCAACTGTAGGACGGCGAAAGCACAACGGTCTTAATAACGTGCAGGTCAGGTAGGCCGAGATCTTTCGGGGCACTCTGACCGAACGCCGTCAGCCCCGCCGTGAACATTAGAACAAAGAGGAAGGTAAATGTCTTCACAGCAAAACACCTCATAAAATCTTAAGCTACTCGGGAAGAGTTGAATTTAAGCTATCACGAATATCGCTGTTTATCTATCAATTTCTTTGAAAGCGGTAAATGGCAACGGCCGATCTCGCTCAAGGGAAAAGCACATTGAAGGGTTGGTAGGGAAGGTTCCGGAGAACGCCGAAGCCGAGCAAAAGCACGATAAAGCCGTAAACCGAAAATAGCGATAACGGCCACTGTGGGATCCGGCGGCCGCGAACTGCAAATAGCAGCAGCGAGACGTAAAAGAACCCGAATATAAAAACGAACAGCGGTATCAGAGCGTTGAAATCAAGTGCGGTGACGATGTCGCCATGAAACAGTGCATGGAAACCGCGAGTAAGCCCGCAGCCGGGGCAGGCAAAGCCCGTCATCTTATAGAGCGGACACGCGGGCAAAAAACCGGCACGGGTCGGGTCAAAATACCAAACAAGCCCGGCACCTACAGTCATCGAGAACACTCCGCCGCCGGCAAGCATCCTCTGAGAACTCTGCGATATCGCGGACGAATTGATCGCCCCGGCGTTTTCCATGAAGAGATTATATCAGAACGCGAAAGTGGGTCACGCGGACGCTAAACGCGTTAGCAGGGCGTCGGACGCGATCTTTCGGTTGATGTTTACCTGAAGCGATAACCGCACATCTTCTATTGCAGCGATGAAAGACGATAACTGTAATGAGGCCGCTCGGTTGGCGATCTCGGTCAGTTCTCCGGAGATGTCACGGTTAGTGATGGCTTCCGCCGCCGCGTTTTTTGCCATCAGCCATGCGTCGCGAGCGAGCGATTCAAGGACATGGATCGACATCTCAAAATCATCTTTGTTCTTTGCATCGTTTATCTGCTCGGAAGTTCGGAGAACCGCTGCAATGTCCTTGCGAATGATCGCATCCTGAAGCACTCCTAGCATGCTCGAGCGGAGCTCGCGAAACTTCGAAAGATCGATGGAGAGTGCTGTGCCGACACTGCCACGGCAAAGACGTGCAGCGAGTTCTGCGTCCGGCTTACTTAATCCGTTTTCAGCGAGATGTCTGACGATCAACGATTCTTCGACCGGTGCAAAACGTACTGTCTGACAGCGTGAGCGGATGGTTTGCAGCAGCGAATCCGGCCGCGAGGAAATAAGGACGATGTACGTTCCGGCCGGTGGTTCCTCGAGCGTTTTTAGCAGGGCGTTCGACGCCGCATCGTTCATTTTGTCGGCATCGTCGATGATGAAAAAACGTGCCTTGCCTTCATAGGGTAGAAAGTTAGCTTCCCGTTCGAGTTCACGGATAGCATCGACAAGAATATTGCGGTTATAGGGTACGACGGTGCCGACATCCGGATGTCCGCTGAAGAAGACCTGTTTGAAATCGTCTTTCTTATCGGCCTTCGGAAGATCGAAACGCCCGGCCCGAACGCACGCCGGGCATTCACCACATACGTCGCCAGGACGCTGCGAGGTACACATGAACGCTCGCGCTAGTTCGATCGCGAACTCACGTTTGCCAACGCCGTCCGGCCCACAGAAAAGCAGCGAATTGGGGACGCGACCGCCGCCGATCAATCGGCGAAGGCTGTGTTTGGCCGCATCATTTCCTAAAAGTCGTTCGAACATCTCGCAGAGGTTTAATCACCAGTTTAATCGAATATAGGAGACCGTTGAAGTTTCCTGGAACATTTCCCGCTCGCCGTTGTCTAACACCCATCAGGCGAAAGCTTGATTCGTCGGTTGGCACCGGGACGAAGGAGGAAAGGGAAATGTTTGACAATCTCGTTGAATCGTCCGGCTCGCACGCCGACACAAAACACCGGAGCCGTTATTTTGTAGTGTCGACCCTAGTCGTCGGTGTATTCTTTCTGACCGCAGTCGTTGCAAGTCTTTACGCTGCCGACATCGGCATCGGCGATGACAGTCTTGATCTTACTCGGCTTGTAGCACCGATGATCGTCGACGCTCCCGAACCCGAACGTAATGACCCGCAACCGCTTGCGGCCTCACCTAAAAATAATCTTCCCACGCGAACCGCTAATATCGCCCGCATCGAGGAATCGCAGTTCGTCCCGGATAAGGTATCGACAGAACGATCGAACGCCGTCGCACGTCCCGACAGGCCGTTCGTACTCGACAAATACAACATCGATCCTCCTAGATCACCGTCGGTAAACACCAATTTGGTAGGCAGTTCATCAGTGCCTGGTAGTTCAAACAATGGAAGCAGACTCGGCGACGAGGGCCCGACAAGCGTGGCAAATACACCGCCTCCGCCGCCCGCTCGAAGGCCGGATCCGCCGGTCAAGACGCTCGGAGTTGTGAATGGGATGGCGATCCATCTCCCCCAACCGCCCTATCCGCCCGCCGCTGTCGCACTGGGGCTATCGGGCGAGGTTACCGTTCAGATCACGATCGACGAAAGCGGCCGAGTAATATCTTCGAAAGCGGTGAATGGAAATCCGATCTTTCGACAGCACGCGGAGCGAGCAGCCAAAAGCGCTAAATTCTCGCCGACCTTCCTTTCGAATCAGGCCGTGAAAGCGACCGGAATGATCATCTATCGCTTCAAACGGAATTAGTACAAGTAGCGTTGATCCCACACCGCAGGCAGGCTTCGGCCTGCCTTTACTTTGCAAGGAATGCCATTAGATCGTCCGTGTCCATCGGGATGATAGGAACCGGGAATTTGCTTTCGAGCGAAGCGTAGGCCATGCCGTCTATCAGGATCGGTTCGTCGGACTTGATGGTGTGTTTTGGAATGATCGCGAAGTCGCCCTCGATCTTATCTTTGACCGCCAGATAATCCTGGCCGGCGATGAGCCCGGCGACCGAGACATCGCCGCCGAAATACGTGCTAGGCACGGCGAGAACTTTCAGCCGCGAGCCAGTCAATTCGTTGTAGCGTTCGATCTGCTCCTCAAGTATTGGAGCAAACATCTCACCCGTCAGTATGGTGCCATGCATCGTGTTTATCGCACGTGCCGGATTGTTACGGGATCCCGCATTAGGTATACGTGCCTCAGGATGCGTGCGAGCATTCGCAAAGAACTGTCGGGCGAGGGAAACGGCTTCGGAACGCTGACCGGCCGTTTTTGTCCGGTCGAGAACCTTTTCGAAACGGGACAGGAACGAGCGGACCATGCCAACGCCGTCCTCTATCTGCGGGTAGTTGCCGTAGTGCCGACGCGACGGAATCTCTACACCGCCTTTAATGTAGATCTCGTCACCGAGAAACGCGAAAGTGACGCCGAGTGTTTTGCGAAATTCACGCTGCAGTTTCTCGACCTGCTTGATCGTCCGGCGGCAGAATTCGGGCGTAACCCGCGTCAGTCGATCGTCAGTGTTGTAGCGGGTCAGAGCGACGGGCACGATCGCGGCACTCACGATCTTCGGATGATGAGCAGCGAGATCGCGGAGCGTTTTATCAAGTATCGCGCCGTCGTTGATCTCAGGGCAGAGCACGATTTGAGCGTGTATCTCGATGTCGTTGTCGAGCAGGGTCTTAACTTTATCGGAAATATCCGCACGCGATTCGTCCACACCGAGCAAATATGCCCGTGTCTTCAGATCCGTTGCGTGCACCGAAACATACTGAGGCGAGAGTCGCTGCTCGATGATGCGCTTCATCTCGTCCGGAGTAATGGACGAGAGCGTGGTGTAATTTCCGTAGAGAAACGAAAGCCGGATATCTTCGTCGCGTACAAAGAGCGAAGGCCGGGCATCTTCGGGATTTCCTTTACAGAAGCAGAAAAGGCATTCGTTCGCGCACTGGCGGGGAACGATCTGTTCGAACATGAGGCCGAAATCCTCGCCTTCCTCGCGGTCGAACTCGATCTCTTCCGTTTGCCCATCGGTCTTTTTCACCTGGATGGTCAGATCGGTCTCGCCGGCGGTTTGGAAGCGGAAGTCGAGGTAATCCCGGACCGTCCTGCCGTTCACGCGAACGATGCGGTCGCCCGGGCGTAGTTCAAGCTCTTCGCCGAGGCTGCCGGGCGTTACTTCCGTAATTATCACGCCGGGCCGGCGAAGCTGGGTTACAGCCGGTGTTACCGCAAATTCGTACATCTTAAGAAGAGTTTAGCCACGAATTGCACGAATTTCACTAATAAGAGTCGATCTTAATTCGTACAATTCGCGCAGATTCGTGGCTATTTGCCTATCGCTAAACGCTTTACGCTGCGGCAGCTTTAAGGTCGATCAGGCTGTCAAGCGGCGTGTATTCGATGCTCTGCGAGGTCGCGACCGCCTCGTAGGTGCATTTGCCGGCGTAGGTGTTGACGCCTTCCTGCAGGCCGGTGTCGGCCTTGATCGCGGCTTCGAAGCCCTTGTTCGCGAGCTCGAGAGCATAGGGCAGCGTGGCGTTCGTCAGTGCAAAGGTCGACGTACGCGGCACGGCACCGGGCATGTTGGCGACGCAATAGTGGAGCACGCCTTCTTCGTAATAGGTCGGGTTCGAGTGGGTGGTCGCGTGGGTCGTTTCAAAGCAGCCGCCCTGGTCGACCGCAACGTCGACGAGCACGGCACCGTGGGGCACGAGCTTGAGCATGTCGCGGGTGACGAGCTTCGGAGCGGCGGCGCCGACCACGAGCACGGCACCGATCACGAGATCGGCATGCGAGATCGCCTCTGAGATCGAGTAGTGGCTTGAGGCAAGCGTCTGGACCTTGGAAAGGAAGATGTCATCCAGCTGGCGGAGCCGGTCGAGATTGCGGTCGATGATGGTGACCTTTGCCCCGAGGCCGACTGCCATTTTGGCTGCCTCGGTGCCGACGATGCCGCCGCCGATGATGACGACGTTTGCCGCCGGAACGCCCGGGACGCCGCCGAGCAGGATGCCGCGGCCGCCGTTCATTTTCTCGAGATAGGTGGCGCCGACCTGGACCGACATGCGGCCTGCGACCTCAGACATCGGGGTCAGCAGCGGCAGGCGGCCGGCCTTATCGGTGATGGTCTCGTAGGCGACGCCGGTCACCTTGCGTTCCATCATCTGCTTCGTGAGCTCAAATTCCGGGGCTAGGTGCAGATAGGTAAACAGCAGCTGGTTCTCGCGCATGCGGGGATATTCCGGTGCGATGGGCTCTTTTACCTTGACGATCATGTCGCCCTCGGCCCAGACGTCGTCCGCCGTATCCAGCAGCTTGCCGCCGACGGCCGTGTACTGCTCATCCGAAAAGCCCGAGCCCTCGCCCGCCGAACGCTGCACAAAAACCTCGTGGCCCGCATGGACCAGGGCATTGACGCCGGCAGGCGTCAGGCCGACGCGGTACTCATTATCTTTGATCTCTTTCGGTAGTCCGATCTTCATTCGAAAAACTCCTAAATAAGGGTATAAGTAAATGTCTGAAAGTAACCCTAAAGTATAAAACCTTATTGTTACAACCGGAAACGCGGAGAGCAAATAGAAATGAGAATTGAGAGATTGCCCAAGCGTCTCGTCTCACCGCGCGCGAGGGTGTCTGTCTCGCGCTTAAGAGACGCTTAATGAGACGACCCGTGAGACGCCCGTTTTACCGGGGCCGCGTCGCCCTGAGACGACGTGAGACGCTTAAGAGCATTGCCTGAGACGATGGTGAGACGCTTAAGAGACGCCCCCTGAGACGAGGATGAGACGATCGTGTGACGAACTGGGACCAAGTGAGACCAAAAACAGGGACGCTTTTGAGACAATTGAGACAGTTCTACAATATTCCCGATCTACCAACTACTGTTTGTCAAAGAGCACACCGCACAAGCGGGAATGCAGCAAACAATTGTGCCACGCATAGTAC
>JAUCQE010000296.1 GCA_030372865.1 Pyrinomonadaceae bacterium | reverse complement strand
TGGTCAAACGGCACTTACCTATTTCGGGGTCCCGATTAAGCTCCCTCAACTGCCTTAGGCCCCATCGATTCCAAAACATTGCGGGGACCTTAGAGTCCCCGCCACGGAATTCGTCAAACCACATTCTTTCTTTCCGTAGTTACAGGAAGGGCCCTAGAAATCCAATATTCCACTGGTGACCGGAAAACCAGTCTCAGTGGACTAGGTTTCGAAGTGAGATTACGCAAACTCCGATTTGTAGATTAATTGCTGAAGAGCGCTATTGCTGGACGAAGGCTGTTCAAGCGTCTATGTAGATACATCAACCGAGTCTTTCGATCCTTGGCGCATATCTGGCACACAAAAAGTTTAAGGGCACTGAATTGGTGCCCTTAAATCGTTGATTTAATTGGTGGAGTCGAGGGGGATCGAACCCCTGACCTCATGAATGCCATTCATGCGCTCTCCCAGCTGAGCTACGACCCCTGATGTCAAACCGCCCGTTGAGGCGAACTTTGAATCTATCGAAAATCCTATCGAGCGTCAAGCCATTACCGGCCCTTGAACTCAGGCTTCCGCTTTTCCAAAAAGGCCGAAACGCCTTCCTGCTTGTCCTCGGTCGAAAAGACGATCGCAAACAGGTCCACTTCGCGGCGAAGGCCTTCGTCAAGATTCGACCTAGACGCGAACTTTACGGCTTCCTTGCAGAGCTGGAGAGCGATCGGGGCCTTTTCGGCGATCTTTTCCGCTAACTTCATCGTTTCTGCCTCGAGCTGATCGGCGGGGAAAACGTGGTTAACAAGCCCAAAGCGATGTGCGGTCTCAGCGTCGATCATGTCGCCCAGCAAGATCATCTCCATCGCGCGGCCCTCGCCGATCAATCGGGTCAAACGCTGTGTCCCGCCGCCGCCCGGCATAATGCCAAGATTGATCTCCGGCTGCGAAAATCTCGCTTTCTCACTCGCGATCCTGAGGTCGCATGCGAGAGCGAGTTCGTTGCCGCCGCCAAGGCAAAAACCGTTGATCATTGCGATGACCGGTTTCGGAAAGCTGTCGACCGAGTTGAACAGCGTCTTTTCATTAAAGGTCGCACGCTGGGTCACCGGCGTTTTGCCCTCGAATTCGCTGATGTCCGCACCCGCGATGAACGATTTCTCGCCCGATCCAGTAATAACGACCACTCGCACCTCGTCGTCCTTCTTGAACTCTTCAAGTGCGGCGACGCCTTCTTCGTGCACCTTTGCACCGAGCGCGTTCAGCTTGTCCGGACGGTTGATCGTTAGAACACCGACGCGGCCCCGTTTCTCGACAGTGATAGTTTCGTAATTAGACATATCAAAAAATTAAGACAGGCTGTGTGGGCCTGTCGTGTTGTATTTAGATTCTATATTGCGGCTATTCCTCAATGCCCTCGGCGACGTTGTCGTCGGCGATCCAAGCGACAAAGAGCCTGAGCCAGCTTTCCTTCGATTCGATAATAGAAACGCCGACGCGAGCCGTTCCGTAACTCGCCGCCGAGATACGTACGACCTTTGCCTTTACCTCGACCGGAACTCCGTCCGGGCGGTGCGACCGTATATAAAGCGTGTCGCCCTGCTCGATGTCTTGGTTCAGCTGAAAAAGAGCGCCAAGCGTCGAGATGTCATCGGTCTCGGTGGGCTCGCTCCACGCGGCACCGTCCTCGGTGCGGCCCGAGACGACTATCGGTAAACGCAATGCCATGCGGAGTGCAAAGCGTTTCTCCTCAAACTGAGGCTGCGTATTTGTTGACATCGCGCGTATTTAGGAAAGCGAACGAGCACGGGTCGTTTAGCTCTTTCGAACCGAAAACAGCGGCGCTGACAGCTCTTCTGCCGTCGCTTGCCGCACGAATTCGACTAACCCGCCAACCGATAGTTATACTATAAAGACAAACAGCATTTCAAACAGTTTGCACCCATTGGAGTTAACCCATCGCGATGTCTCAGACAACTATCGAACGAAAAGTAGTTATTCTCGGCTCCGGCCCTGCCGGACTTACTGCGGCGATCTATGCCTCGCGTGCCCAGCTTGAACCGCTCGTCATCGACGGCCCGCAGCCCGGCGGCCAGCTCACCATCACGACTGATGTCGAGAACTATCCCGGCTTTGCCGAAGGCATCATGGGCCCGGCATTGATGGACCAGTTCCGGGCACAGGCCGAGCGTTTCGGTACTGAGATCCTCAACGTCTGGATCGACCGCGTAGATGTTTCGCAGCGGCCGTTCACGCTCTATGGAAAAGCGAGCCAGGACGCCGAAGAGATATCTACCATCATCAAGGCCGATACTCTGATCGTCTCGACCGGTGCATCTGCAAAGTGGCTCGGCATTCCGGGCGAGGCTCCGGTGCCTGAAGGGCTTGGCGGCAACGGCGTTTCAGCCTGTGCGACCTGCGACGGATTCTTTTTCCGCGGAAAGCCGATCGTGGTGGTCGGCGGCGGCGACACCGCTATGGAAGAGGCGTTGTTCCTGACCAAGTTCGCTTCAGAAGTGGTGGTCGTTCACCGCCGTGAAGAGTTTCGTGCGTCAAAGATCATGGCCGAACGCGTGATGAACCACGAAAAGATCAAGATCCTTTGGAATACAGAGGTCAAGGAGATCAACGGCACTAAAGAAGCTGGTGTTGAGAGCATCACGATCTACAACAGCAAGACCGGCGAGACTTCGGTTTTCCCGACACAGGGCGTTTTCATCGCAATCGGGCACAAGCCGAACACCGAGCTTTTCGCGGGCGTCCTCGACATGGACGACGTCGGGTACATCAAGACCGAGGGCAAGACGATGCGGACGAACATCCCGGGTGTCTTTGCCTGCGGCGACGCACAGGACGCGTATTACCGCCAGGCCATCACCGCTGCCGGAACAGGATGCATGGCCGCCATCGACGCCGAACGCTTCCTCGCCGAGCACAGCCACGAGGTCGAACGCAACACAGCGACGAATTATTAAACAGCAGCAACAAACACAGAAAAGCCCGCCATCGACCGGCGGGCTTTTCTATTGCATTATCACTGTAAACTAGTTCCGTTCGACCACGCCGCCCTTGAGCGACTGCACATTCTGCGGAGTTTTCTCGACCCGAGCAGGGTTGAACCCGTTCGCCTCTGCCTTTCTCAGTATCGCCTGGTAGGTCGCGTCATTCATTTCCGGCTCGCGGCTCAGGATCCAGAAATAATCGCGGTCGGGTTCACCGATCACCGCGTACCGATAGTTCGGGTCAAGGTCGATCACCCAATAATTTGCCCACACGAACGGAAGCCACGAAAGCGCACCGGGAGCAAACCTTACCTTGAGCTTCGAGGGCATGCTTTTATCCGGCACCTTTGCCTCGCCTTTCGCGTTCTCCGTCACGCCGTCCTTCTTGAGGCACTGATTCAACACCTCGATCCGCCCGTTCTGCTTCAACGTATAGGTCGCGGTTACGTTGCCGACGCACTGCTTTTGGAACTTGTTCGGATACTTTGCGATCTCGTACCACTTTCCGGCGTATCTATTGAGGTCGAGGCCCGAAACGCTCTGCAGTTTCGCCTCCTTTTCCTGTCCGAATGCCGTTGCTGAAATGACGACGGCTATCATGATGGCAAGTATGCTTTTCATTGTATGATCTCCAAAGTTACAATAATAAGTTGCGCCGGCTCTGCTCAAGTTGCCTGCTTTTGCCGACCTGAAAGTAGTTTCGGTGGGCACCCGATGGCAGATTCGGCCGGCCGCGCAGATTACAAATATTTACAAATAGATCTACTACGATACTAACATTTTGAGTTATGCCGATTTACGAATATCTCTGTACTGACTGTGAACGACACTTTGAGAAACGCCAGAATGTCTCCGACGCTCCGCTCACGAAATGCGAAGAATGCGGAGGCAAGCTGGAAAAACAGTGGTCGCTCTCCGGATTTCAGTTCAAAGGCGAAGGCTGGTACGTGACCGATTATTCCGGCAAAAAGGCGATCGGAAAGACGGCCGAAAAAAATTCGGGCTCTGAATCAACCGCTTCGACCGAGTCTGCATCCAACAGCACAACGGAATCTTCTGCCACCAAGGCGTCGGAATAGCACTTTATCGATGAGATCAGGCCTTCTCAGGTTCGCAATCGTCTCGGCTGCCGTCATCGCGGCCGCTTCGGGTGCGTTCGGCCAGTCGCGCCACAGCGTTCGCGGCGGTGTCGACCTTGAGGGGACTTTGATCAGCGTGACGGCCTGGCGAACCGACGGCAAGACCGACCCGATACCGCAGGACGGCATCTACCTTTACGAGAACGGTATCGAGCAGCGGATCAAGAATTTCTCTTACGACCCGTCGCCCGCAAAGATCGTTCTTCTCGTCGATAATTCGCTCACACTCGCGGCCGACACGGAAAAGCTCAAAAAGTCCGCGATGGAGTTCGCTTACGAGATCTTCGACGGCGACCAACTTTTTGTCATTGCCTATGACGAAAAGCCCGAGATCATCCAGGAATGGACGGACGATGCTGCAAAGCTCGAAGCCTCGATGGGCCTGTTCCGTAAAAAAGGCAACCCGCACCTTTTCGACGCCCTTAGTGCCGCGTCCCGCGAGGTGCTCCAGCCTCTTATGCCCGGCACTCGTAAGACCGCCATCGTCATCATCGGCGACGGCCTCGACCGCGGCAGTTCTACGGAATTCGACAAGATCCTTGCCGAGCTTCAGTTGATGAACATCACGGTCTACGCGCTTCAGCTTCCCGATCGAACGGGCGGTGCGTACCGCCGCAATATGCCAAAGGCCGGTGCGGTGATCTCCAAGCTGACCGAGGGCACCGGCGGAATTGCATTCCCGCTTGATTCTGCTCAGGAAGCCGCCAAAGCTATCTGCGACGAGCTTCGCCAGCGGCGTTATCTTCTTTCGTACGTCCCGACGAATTTTTCCTCCTACGAGCCGCGACGCGTCTTTCTAACAGCCAACGAAGGCATAAACTTGCGGGCAAAAACGGCGCAGCCGCCCAACATCAAGTAAGCCTCGCCACGCCGATCTGTGATACACTCGTCGCGAAGATATCTCCGTCAAATTCAGGAGCCCATCGTTCGTGAGCAATTCCGGTAACAATCAAGGCCCGCCGCCAGACGATTTTTCGAAGACCGTGCCCAATGCACGCGTCCCTGACGACATCGGCCCCGTCGATTGGGACAAGACCAACTACAACATTCCTCGTCAGCCGGCCGGCGACGACTGGGGCAAGACCGTAACGAACATCAAGCCGATCGACACGGCCGCTCAACCGGATTACGGCAAGACGATGCATCCGGGCTCGCGGCCCGTGCCCGAGGCCGATTGGGGTGCGACACGAAACGACATCCGCGTCCCGGACACCGATTTCGGCGGCCCGAGCGAAGAAGGCTACGGCAAGACGACGCCGTATTTTCAGCTGCCGGAAGCCGAACGCCAAAAGTATCAAGTGATCCCGCCGACGCCCGCCGAACAGGCCGCGAAGGTCGAAGCCGAGGAGAAGGCCGCAGGCGGCATTCCCGGCTGGGTCTGGATCAGTGCCGGCCTTTTCGGGATGTTCCTGTTCGCCGTGCTTGTCCTCCTGGTCATATTTCTCTTTTTTATGGGTGGAGACACCTATTCGGTGACCGTCAAAAGCGCACCGCCCGGCAGCGACGTTTTTGTTGACGACACACCTTGGGGCTTGTCGCGGGACGACGGATCGATCGAGCTGACGCCGCTCAAGCCCGGACGCCGCGTGATCTCGATCGTCCACCCGACCTACGAATGCGAGAAGCGTGAGGTCGAACTCAAAGACGGCGTGAATCCTCAGCCGCTCATCGCCCGCTGTAAGGCAATGGCCGTCAAACCCGGCGAGGACTGCGGCAGTTTCAGCCCCGGCGAATTCGACAAGGCCGAACGCTGCTACAACGCGGCACTCGACGCACTGCCCGATCCGTTTACGGACGAGGCACTGGTTCGTGCCCTCAACCTGTTGATCATCAACTTCGACACGAACAAGTTCGACGTCCCGCCGCAGCGTCTCGCGGCGTTGCAGAAAGGGGCGACGTTCATCAAGAAGCTTCAGGACCGCGAGCCGACCATCGTACTTGAGGTCGGCGGCCACACGGATTCCGTCGGCAACGCCACTTCGAACCAGACGCTCTCCGACAACCGTGCTAAAGCCGTTAAAGACGTCCTCGTCCGCTACGGCGTAAAAGCCGACGGCCTCATCACCCGCGGCTACGGAGCAACCCAGCCGAAGTTCGACAACAACACCGAACAAGGCAAGTTCCTCAACCGCCGTATTCAGTACTCGGTGGTGCGTCGCTAGCCGCGATCGACGAATCTTGAATGCAAAGAGAAAAGCCTCCGAGCCATTCGGAGGCTTTTTCATCTACTGCAGAACGCGTTCGATACCCGTTTAGTTCTTAGACCGCGACCGGGGCGGCGATCTTGCCGTGGCTCTGGTAGTTATTCAATTTCAAATTCTCGAATTTGAAATTGAGCAGCCCGTCGAGCCCCTTCAGGCCGTCGGCATTCACGATCTCAAGCGTCGGCAGCTCAAGCGGTTCGCGGCTGAGCAACTCTTCTACCTGTTCGAAGTGGTTCGAGTAGATGTGCAGGTCGCCGAAGGTGTGGATGAACTCGCCGACCTCGAGCCCGCAGACGTGGGCGACGAGGTGTGTCATTAACGCGTAGCTTGAGATATTGAACGGCACGCCCAAAAACGCATCGGCCGAACGCTGGTAAAGCTGGCAATGCAGCGTCTTGCCGCCGTCGATCTTGAACTGGAACAGCGTATGGCAGGGCGGCAGAGCTACGTCGTCGCAGGTTTCCGGATTCCACCCCGAGACGATCAATCTGCGTGAACCGGGATTGGTTTCGATCTCCCGGATCAGTCTCGCGATCTGGTCGACACCATTCATCTGCGGGTAATCGCCCCCGAACGACCGCCACAGATAACCGTAAACCGGCCCGAGATCACCCTCGTTCCTGCCAAAACGCGCCGTCTGTTCCGGCGTCGCCCATTCTTCCCAGATATCCACGCCGCGTGCCCGCAGGTCTTTCTCGTCGGTCGAACCGCTCAGGAACCAGAAAAGCTCCTCGGCCACCCACCGAAACGGCACGCGTTTCGTGGTCACGATCGGGAAGCCCTCGCGGAGATCGAACCGCGTCTGGTAGCCGAACGCCGAGACCGTCCCGACACCCGTCCGGTCCTCATGCCGCGTTCCGGTGGCTAAAATGTGGTTGAGCAGGTCGTGGTATTGCTTCATCTTTTGTGAATAGTAAATAGTGAATTGAGAATAGTAAAGAAGCGGCCCCCGGGGAAAAAAGTTCGGCTACTTTTTCAAAAAGTTCGGCTACATTTCTGAAAAGTTCAGCAACATTTCTGAAAAGTTCGGCTACTTTTACCAAGAGTTTGGTTACTTTTTCGAATAGTTTGGCTACTTTTCTCAAGAGTTAGCCTACTTTTCTCAAGAGTTTCGTTACTTTTGCCAACAGTTTGGTTACTTTTCGCAATAATTTCTCTACTTATCCCAACAATTTCCCTACTTCTCTCGATAATTTCCCTACTTTTCACAATAATTTCTCTACTCGCCGCTTTCGTCAGAAAGACGACCGGCCGCAGGCCGCCGATTTACTATTCACCATTGACGATTTACTATTTACTTCTTATGTTCGAGGTCAGTTTTAACAGCCCCCAATGCGGTTGGATGTCGGTCGGTTTCAGCGACGGCGTGAACGAATTTCACACCACGACGGCCCATGCCCCGCACGAGACGGCCTTGCCGGACCTGATGCGCATCCTGACTGCCCTCGCCACCGAAGGCGGAAACCCGACCGGTAGGGAGGGTGTAAGCTCCGGCGAGTACGTACTCCCCTGGAATCGCGACCCGGAGGAATTTGACTTCCGCTTCGTCCGCTCGGGCAGCGACGCGACCATCGAGATCTACGAATACCCGACCGAAGAACGCGACGCCGCCGAACGCACGCTGGTCTATTCGCACACCGGCCCGATCGCCGAGATCGTCCGAGCCTTCGGCGAAACCTTCGACCGCCTCTACGAAGACCGCGACACCGACGAATTCGAATTCAACTGGCGACAACCATTCCCATATCGGGAGTACGAAGAATTTAAAGCGAGGATGAATTAGCCACAAATTATACGAGTTTCACGAATATCGTATTCGAATAATTCGTGAAATTCGTGAAAATTCGTGGCTGATTTCTTATGAAAGAGAAGTTACTAGACCTGCTTGCCTGTCCGACGTGCGGCGGCGATATCCTGCTGGCGTACGGTAGCAAGTACGACGGCAAAGAGATAATCGAAGGCGTTTTGACCTGTAAGAAATGCGAGCGCGAATACAAGGTCGTGCGGGGTGTGCCGCGCTTTGCGGACCTCTCAAAGATCGAGGCGGACAAGGCCGAGACAGCCGAGAACTTCGGCTGGCAATGGACGCATTTCACGCAGGAAGACCCAAAATACCTTGACCAGTTCCTCGGCTGGCTGCAGCCGGTGAAACCAGAATTTTTCCAGGGCAAGGTCGTGCTTGAGGGCGGCTGCGGCAAAGGCCGGCATACGAAACTCGCCGCCCAATGGGGAGCCAAAGAGGTCGTCGGCATCGATCTCGGCGACGGCGTCGAATCGGCATTTGCCCTGACCCGCGAACTGCCGAACGCTCACATCATCCAGTGCGACATTTTCAAACTGCCGCTCAAAAAGGCGTTCGATTACGCATTCAGCGTCGGCGTGCTCCACCACACGCCAGATCCGAAAAAAGCGTTTCTCTCGCTCGCGTCGAAAGTGCAGAAGGGCGGGCACATCTCAGCCTGGGTTTACGGAGCGGAGAACAACGAGTGGATCACGAAATACGTAAACCCGGTGCGTGAAAGCGTGACATCAAAGATGTCGCAGCCGATGCTCTATCAACTGTCGAAGCTCCCGACGCTTTCGCTGTTTCTTACCACAAAACTCGTTTATCGCCCCGCGAACATCGCCGCGAAAGGCGTCGCGAAAAAGCTGTTCTATAACGACTATCTGAACCACCTCGGCACCTTCGGCTGGCGCGAACAGCACAACATCGTCTTTGACCACCTCGTCGCCCCAACCGCCTTTTACATCTCGAAAGAAGAGTTCCAGGACTGGTGGACCGACGCAAAGGCCCAGGACGTCGAGATCATCTGGCACAACAGCAACAGCTGGTGCGGATATGGAAAGCTATGATATATCGATTGGACCCGTTTGAGATTCACTTACCACAAATAACCTCGAGCACCCCATTGCTGCATTCGGTTCGCAGCCAATCTTTTGGTGACGAAATTTATCAAGTAGACGGATCTCGCTATACATGTACCTGCCCTGATTGGAAAGAGATGCGCTCTGACTACCCATTAACGGATGCGCGTCGAGCTTGTAAACATTTGTCGATTCTGTTGAATATACTTCCTTTCGCTTGGGTTCTTCCGTTACCACCAACTCCATATCGCTTAGGCACCGTTCAGCTTGACGGCTATCAATATTCGGTCTGCAGCAAGACAAGCAACCCATGGGTAGACGTTAAGGTCATCAACAGACACGGTTTGTACTACGACTACGGCTACGATTCTGAGAATCGGCGGTGGGCTCATAGTACTTCCCCCAAGCACGCCAAGATCCTGCGTGGACTGATTTTGAAGCTTGCTTCTTCACCTGAGTCGTCTGATTGGTGGATTGACGGCTAAAAAAACGTGAGATGAGAATCGACAACAAAATCGCGAACAATTACCGAAAGTCAGTCGAACAGGCATTCGAAACGATTATCGAGCGCGGTACCGACGAGCAGCGGCGTGTGATGAAGCTGATCCTTGAATCGGAAATGGAAGTGCGCGTACGGCCAGTGAGCAAGATAAACGCTTCGGGCATCACGGGCCTGATCGATCCCGGCGAGACGAACGATAAGATCTCCGACGGCCGTATCGGGCTTCTCGAAGCCCTCGGCGAGGTCTACATCGCCATCGCCGAAGAGACGATCGACACCGGCGGGCAGCGCGGATGCGAAGGCACGTTCGTCCACGAGGGCAGGCACGCCTATGACTTCGCCCGGACGATCGAGAGCTTCTCGACGGCGGATGTTAATCCGCTCAGCGTATTTGACCCGACCCTCTACGAACTCGAACTCGAGGCCCATCGCACGTCCGGCGAGTACATGCTCCGCATCGGAGCGGACGAATACCTGCTCGAAGGGCTGCAGCTCATGATCCTCGGCCGCACAGAGGAAAGCGGCGCGTGCTTCGTCGATCACGAAGGCATCCACTGCCGACTCCGCGACAGCTACGGCCTCACCCCCGACGGCAACCAAGGCCCCCTCGCCAGCCAACTCCTTGGTTTAAAGCAAAGATAGATCAGCCACGAATTACACTAATTGCACTAATGATCGCGCTGAAATTGAGACCGGATCCACCGCGTAATCGCTCTGGAAACCATTAGTAACAATTAGTGAAATTCGTGTAATTCGTGGCAAACTTTCTCTATGAGTTCCGCACTTCCGCAGGAGATGCAGCAACACACCTATGCGATCATGGACCGCGTAGAGGATTCGCATTGGTGGTTCGTCGGCCGCCGGGCGATTCTCGAATCCTTTCTCGGCCGAATTCACTCATCACTCGCGACTGGCCACTCGCCACTGCGGATTCTAGATGTCGGCTGCGGTACGGGAGCGAATCTGGAGATGCTCTCGCAATATGGTTCCGCTGAAGGCGTCGATGTCTCGGATGAAGCACTCGAATTCTGCCGCCGCAAGGGTTTGACCGTTCAAAAAGGCCTGGCGGAAAAGCTGCCCTATCCGGACGAAACCTTTGACATTACGACAGCTCTCGACGTCGTGGAGCATCTCGATGACGACATCGCCGGGCTTAAAGAAATGCACCGCGTCACGAAGACCGGCGGCTATTCGCTGATCTTCGTGCCGGCATTCATGTGGCTGTGGGGCGTGCAGGATGATATCTCGCACCACCGCATCCGCTACACCCGCAAAGAGATAGTTGAGCGGCTCGAAAAGGCCGGCTATACGGTCGAGCGCGCGACCTACGCGAACTTTACCTTCTTTGCTCCGATCCTCGGCGGCCGCACGCTGATGAAGCTGACCGGCATCAAACCCGAATCTGAGAACAACATCACCGTCTCTGCTGTCTCTTATACACATCTCCGAGCC
>JAUCQE010000295.1 GCA_030372865.1 Pyrinomonadaceae bacterium | reverse complement strand
TGCCCGCCTCTTCGCGGACCTCGCGGATCGCAGCCTGCTTCGGTGTCTCGCCGGGGTCGACCAGCCCCTTCGGCAGCTGCCACCGTTTTTCCTCCGCCGTCAGGATCAACGCGGCCTCAGGGCCGTCCGCACCGTCGCGGAAAGCAATGCCGCCGGCCGATGTCATTTCGCGGGTTGGAATATGGGGTTGGGCCGGTTTTCGCTGCATCCTGTTCGGGGCCGAACGCTATTTGGCGAGCGTCTCTTCGATCGCCTTATCGAGCTCGACCTTTATCTTCTGGTCGAACCCGACGATCTTCTTGACGAACTTGCCCTGCCGGTCGAAGATCGCGGTCTGCGGTATCGCCGTTTCCTCGCCGAAAACGAACCGCGTCAGTTCATCCTCGGGCGTCGCCAGCGGATAGGTCATCTTCAGGCGTTCGACGAATTCCGGCACCTTCGGCCGGTCCTCGGCACCGCCGACATGGAGCCCGATCACCTGCAGGTCGTTCGGATATTTCGCCTGCAGCTCGAGCAGATGCGGTATCTCCTCGATGCATGGCGGGCAATAGGTCGCCCAGAAATCGAGCAGCACGACCTTTCCGCTGTAATCCTTCAGCTTCTGGACATTGCCGTCAAAGGTGGTCCAGTTCATCTCGGCCAGCGGCTTCAACGGCTGGCGCGGTGCATCCTTGAGGGGGACGTCGTTGATCGAGATCGGTTTGTCGCCCACGGTTACCGGAGCGGCGGCGGGACGGCAGGCCGAGACGCCAAATATCGCAACGTTGGTCAAAGCAATTCCGGTTATTCTCATTCTGACGGTATTTTACAGAAAACCGCCCTCCCTTCATAGCTGACGGCGGAGGCGTGAGTGTTTGTGCCGTTTGTGGCAGAATCGCTGACGTGAGCCTTTACCCGCCGAAGATCGAGTCCCTGTTCAATTCGCCGCGAAATGCCGGACGGCCGGCGTCGTGTTCCGCGGAGGGCAAGGCAGTGACTTTCGAGTGCGGCTGCTTTGTCGAGATCGGCCTCGATGTCGCCAGGGACGGCACGATTCGCGATGCCAAGTTTCGCTCCGACGGCTGCGGGTACATGATCGCGTCGGCCCAGGCCGTTACCGAGGGCGTTACTGGAATGCGGCTGACCGAGCTCCATGGCGTG
>JAUCQE010000294.1 GCA_030372865.1 Pyrinomonadaceae bacterium | reverse complement strand
GTCCAATAGCTCTTCGTGCGTCCCGCTTTCGACGATCCGGCCGCGTTCCATCACGACGATCTGGTCGGCCTTGCGGACGGTCGAGAGCCGGTGTGCGATCACGATCGACGTCTTATCTCTCATCAGGTTCGCGAGTGCCTTTTGAACGAGCCGTTCAGACTCGGCATCAAGCGCCGATGTCGCTTCGTCGAGTATCAGCACCGGCGCATTCACGAGCACCGCCCGTGCGATCGCGATCCGCTGCCGCTGACCGCCGGAAAGGAAAATGCCGCGTTCGCCCACGACGGTGTCGTACTTCTTCGGAAGCTCTTCGATAAAGTCTGCCGCAAGCGCGATCCGTGCCGCTTCGGCGATCTCATCGTCCGTCGCGTCGGGCTTGCCATACGAGATGTTGAAACGGATCGTGTCGTTGAAGAGCACCGTTTCCTGCGTCACAAGGGCGATCTGCTTTTTCAGGCTCGCGACCCGTGCGTCGCGGAGGTCCGTGCCGTCCCAGGTGATCGATCCGGCCGTCGGGTCGTAAAGCCTTTGGATCAGCTTCACCAAACTCGATTTCCCGCCGCCGCTTTCGCCGACAAGAGCGACCATCGAGCCCCGCGGTATCTCGAGCGAAAGTTTATCGACGATCACCTTCGTGTCGTTCTTGTAAATGAACGAGACGTCCCGCAGTTCGATCTTGTCCTCGATCGGTTCCAGTTCCACTGCATCCGGTTTCTCGGGCAGTGTCTCGTTCTCGTCGAGCACGTCCCAAACGTCCTTCGCCGCCGCAAACGCACGCGAGATCTCGTTGTGCTGCCGCGAGATCTTGCGCATCGGGTCATAGCTGCGGAACAGGAAATAGATGAAAGTAAAGAACTGAGACGCCTCCATTCGGCCCGTGTTTATCTCGCGAAGGCCAAAAAAGAACAGCACCACAAGCGCGATCGTGCCGACCAGCTCGATCGTCGGCGGGGAAGTCGCAGCGATTCGGCCCGAGCGCAGATTCGCCTTCGCGATGATGCTCGCAACGCGGTCGAAACGGCCCTTCTCGCGTTCCTCGGCGCGGTACGCTTTCACGATCGCCTGGTTCGACAAGGCCTCCTGTGCCGTGTCGGTCAGCATCTTGTTGCCCTCGAACGAAACCTCGGCCAGCCGCCGCAGTGCCTTGCTGAACTTGCCCGTCAGGAACGCGATTATCGGTGCGATGATCAAGGCCCCGAGCATCAGCCGCCAGTTAAAATAGAACGCCGCCCCAAGAAAGAAGACGAGCATCTGTCTCTTATACACATCTCCGAGCCCACGAGACAGCGCTGTGTAT
>JAUCQE010000293.1 GCA_030372865.1 Pyrinomonadaceae bacterium | reverse complement strand
GAACTCGTCGGCAGCGTCAGATGTGTATAAGAGACAGTCTATAGCATGGACACCAACAACTGGCAGCCGAGCATCGCGGCAGCGTGGACCCCGAGTTTTAAGGGCGGATTCCTCAACAAGCTGTTCGGTGACGAAGGAGACTCGGTGTTCCGCGGCGGTTTCCGCATCACGAATGACTACTTCGGCAGCCAGCTTGCGGTCAGCTTTGACGGCCTTTCTTCGATCGGCTTCACGAGCTCAAGCACGATCGCAGCAAATACCTACAACGTAACGACCAGGCCCGCTCCGCTCTTTACCGGTTTCGGTATGGATATCAGGGCCCTTCCCGGCATCCCTGCTCCGACCCAGCGGTTCTCAACACCCGCAGATGAACGAGCAAGGATCGAATCGTCGCTCGACGCCACGATCGAATCGCCGACCCACTGGACCTGGAACTTCTCATTCGGCCGCAGCTTGCCGAAAGGAATGTACCTCGAGGCTTCGTATCTCGGTCGGCGTGCACGCAACCTCTTCGGTGCACGTGACGTCATGGCCCTGAACAACCTCGTCGACCCGGCAACGGGCATGGATTGGTACACCGCAGCAGGCATCCTGCATCAGGCACGTGCCAACAACGTGCCGATCACCTCGGTCGGTGCGATCCCTTACTTTGAGAACCTGTTCCCGAATGCCCGTACGGCACTGAGTGTCTTCGGTCTGCCCGCAAACAACAATACGCAGGCGATCTATGGCCTCGTAGCTCGAACCGGTTTCGATATTCTCGACTGGACGTTTATTCAACAGATCATCGACGACCGTACCGAATTTGGGCTTGATCTGGATCCGGGTCTTTACCCGAACATGTTCTTCCACCCGCAGTATGCCGCATTTTCGGCATTCGGCACCTTTGCCAAGTCCGATTACCACGGTGGCGTGTTCACGCTTCGCCAGCGTCTTGGCGAAACGCTAAGCTACGACATCAACTATACGTTCTCGAAGTCGATGGATGATGTTTCGGGCCTTCAGACGGACGGTTCCTACGGCGGACAGTTCCTTCTTAACCCGCTTCGTCCGGAGGACCAGTATTCGGTCTCGGACTTCGACTCGAAGCATGTTGTCAACGCTAACTTCCTTTTCGACATGCCGATCGGTAAAGGCCGCAAGTGGTTCAGCAACATGAACGGTCTTGCAGACGCTTTCTTGGGTGGATGGTCGCTCCGAGGTATCTATCGATACAACTCGGGCCAACCGATCATCACTCCGTTCGATCAGGCGCAATGGGCAACCAACTGGAACGTCCAATCGAACGGTACCCGCATTCGCGATTTCGATTGGGGTGCAGTCCGCGATACGCAGAACTTCTTTGCCGATCCGCAGTTTGCATTCAACTCGATGCGTAATGCTCGACCGGGTGAGACAGGCGAACGCAATACCCTTCGCCTGCCGGGATACCAGACACTGGACCTCGGACTTTCTAAGGAAGTAACCATGCCATGGAGCGAGAACCACAAGTTCCAGTTCCGCTGGGAGGTCTTTAACGTGACCAACGTTCAATACTTCAACGCTGGTAACTTAACTAGAACGACCTACGGACTCCCGCAGGACCCCGAGACAGCAGCCGTTGCACGTGACACAAACGGTGATCCGATCTTTGGCCGTATCTTCAATGATATTCAGGGAAATGCTCGCCGTATGCAGTTCGGTTTCCGTTATCAGTTCTAAGCCCTCGCGAGAGGCATAAGAAAAGGGCCGGAGCGATCCGGCCCTTTTTGTTTTTAGTGTGTGCTAACTATTGTTTCGGCAGATTTGCCTCGATGTATTTCTTGAATTCCTTGGCGTCAGGATGGTCTTTCTTCTTCTCAAGAAACGCCTTGTATTCAAGTGCCGCACGGTCCTTTAGTCCCGCACCATTGTACAACGCAGCGAGCCGCAAATGGATATCCGCTTTTTCGACTGGAGCAAGTTCGATGGCTTTGTTCAGGTAGCCGACCGCGAGTGATCCTTTTCTCGCCTGCAGATATGCCTCGCCGAGCATGTGGTTCGCTTCGGCAGAAGCTTCATCTGCGGCTACGGCCTTCGTCAAAAGCTCGATCGCCTTATCGAAATTCTTTTGTGCGATATGCGATTTGCCGTAATTGATCAATGCAAGGCCGAACTCCGGCCGCTGTTCGAGGGCCTTGTCGAAAGCCTTGCCAGAGTCGGAAAACTTCTTCTCGGTCATGTAGATGGTGCCGAGCATCGTCCAGGCAAAATAGTCTTTCGGGTCTGCCGTTACGATCGCGTTGAACTGCGTAATAGCGTCCGCGTTCTTTTGGGCTCTGACCGCGTCCATGGCTTTTTGAAACGCCTTTTCGCCCTCATCGCTGCGATCATACCTGTCCTTAGCCGAGATGGTGCCGGCGGTCGGGCCCCTAGAAGCACCTGCGAAGGCTATCCAGTTCAATGCGACATCCTGTCTGATACGGTTACTTCCACCGGCCGAAATTACCGAGCGGCCAATCTCACGACCATCAACTTCGAAAACAAGTGTCTGGCCACTGACCGGCCGCTGAAGGAAGTAATAATAACCCCGCGAGTTCGCTGCCCGTCGGTCGATCTGGCTGCCGCGGTCGAGCAGCATCACAAAGATCGTCGGCCTGCGTTCATCTTTGGGCATTCCGAGTATCTCGATCTGCCCGTAAATGACGGGAGCACCGATGGGGATCGGGACACCGGTGACATCGCTGACGTCGTCGACTTGGCCGACCGCCGCTGAAAAAGAAAAAGCCAGCAATGCGACTGCCAGCGCGAACCGGTAACAAAACTGCATAGAATGCCTCCGAGAGAATCTCATATTAAAAGGGGCGAGAGAGAAATTCTTTACGAAAAAAGGAGCGAAGTCAAACCATTTCGGCTAGCGAGCGGCGAAGGAGTCGTTGCCGGTGATATGGAGGAGGTGGCGGGTGTCGTTGAGTGCGAGCACGCGGACGTTGCGGCGGCCGCGGATCTCGAAACGGTTGATGCCGCAGTTTGAGGTGACGATCCACGGAGTTTGTTTGGTGTCGCGTCGGATGGCACCCATCAGATGCAGCGTCATAAAGCAGATCGCTCCGGTGTGTGAAAAGACGGCGACCCGCTTTCCCTGGTGCTCGCGGAGGATGTTCCACAGCTCGCCGGTCGCCCGCTGGAGCAGGTCCCGATAGCTCTCGCCCTTGGTTATCACGTGATGGACGTTTCGGTTGACGAGTGCGTAGTAATCGTCGGGGTGATTGGCCTTTGACTCATCAAACGTCAGGCCCTCGAGCACGCCGACGTGGCGTTCGCGAAACGCTTTAGCGGTCGTGACCGGTACGTTAACAAGCTTTGAAAGCTCTTCGGCGGTCTGCACTGCGCGCGCAAGGTCGCTCGAGTAGATCGCATGAATGCCTTCCTTTGCCAGATAACGAGCGGTCGTCTCTGCCTGTTTCAGGCCGAGTTCCGACAGCGGCGTCGGCCCATGGCCGCCAAAGCGGCCCTCGGCGTTGCCGGCGGACTGTCCGTGCCTGACCAGATAGAGTTTCGTTACGGGCATCGCAAAAATCAGTCGTTGAGACTGCCGAAATAATACCAATTCACCGGCGTCGAACAAAAACGCGAAACCCGGCTAGCCCGCTTAAATATCAAGCGGAGCGAATTGAACTAAGGGAGTCAGGAAGCCTGAACGCTTATCCCGAGACCGCTTCGGCCTTTAGCTTTTCGGTCTGGTAGTGCGTTCGGAGCGCGTCGATGATCTCGTCCAGCTGGCCCTCCATCACAAGGTCGAGCTGGTGGATCGTCAGGCCGATGCGGTGATCGGTGACGCGGTTCTCCTTAAAGTTGTAAGTACGGATCTTTTCGGAACGGTCGCCCGAGCCGACCATCGATTTGCGTTCGGCGGACATCGCGTCGTGCTGCTTCTGCTCTTCGATCTCCTGCAGCCTCGCACGAAGGACGCGCATTGCCTTCTCGCGGTTCTTGATCTGCGATTTCTCGTCCTGCATCGAAACGACGAGCCCCGTGGGCATGTGCGTGATGCGGACCGCGGAGTACGTCGTGTTCACCGACTGGCCGCCCGGTCCGGACGAACAGAACGTATCGACGCGAAGGTCGTTCTGGTTGATCTGGACATCGACCTCTTCGGCTTCGGGAAGCACGGCGACCGTGATCGCCGAGGTGTGGATCCGCCCCTGCGTTTCGGTCTGCGGTACACGCTGTACGCGGTGCACGCCCGATTCGTAGCGGAGCTTTGAATAAACCGCGTCGCCCTCGATCATCGCGATCGCTTCCTTGATGCCGCCGACGCCGGTGTCCGCCGCTTCCATCACTTCCATCTTCCAGCCCTGCCGCTCGGCAAAGCGGGCATACATTCGAAGGACTTCGGCCGCAAAGAGCGTCGCCTCGTCGCCGCCCGTTCCGGCGCGGATCTCGAGGATGACGTTCTTCTCGTCGTTCGGGTCTTTCGGCAGCAGGAGGAACTTGAGAGCTTCTTCCGCCTCGGGCAACTTCGCCTCGATCTCCGCGACCTCGGCCCAGGCCATTTCGCCCATTTCGTCGTCGTCGCCCGCCGCTTCGGCCAATTCCTTTGCACCGGCAAGCTCTTCCTTGAGCCGTTTGACCTCGCGGTATTTTTCGACGATCTCACCGAGGCTGCGATGCTGTTTCATCAGCTTCGCATATGCCTTCATGTCGGACACGATGTCCGGCGACGAGATCTGAGCGGTCAGGTCCTCGTAGCTTTTTTCTATCTGCTCAAGTTTTTCGAACATAAAATTGTACTCACCACAGAGAACACAGAGTTCACGGAGAGATTCAATAAATATAAATAATTCTCAGTGTTCTCTGTGCTCTCTGTGGTTAAATCGCCTCACGCAGTCGTCGGCTCAAGCTTCAGCGATTCCTCGAGAGCCGTTATCGCTACTTCGAGCTGTTCTTCGTCGGGTTCCTGCGTGGTGATGTTCTGCAGCCATATGCCCGGCAGCGTCATCGACTTGAATATCGCACCCGATTCCTTCTTCGCCGCATAACGGATAACTTCGTACGAAAGCCCGGCAACGAGCGGCATCAACGCGATGCGAACGACGAGATTCATCCACGTCTGCTCAAAAGCGATGACCGAGAAAAGCACGATCGAGACCAGCATCACGACCATCAGGAACGAGGTCCCGCAACGCGGGTGCTGCCGGCTCTGCGGCATCGCGTTGCCGACCGTCAGGACGAGGCCTTTCTCCCACGTGAAAACGGTCTTGTGCTCGGCACCGTGATATTCAAATACCCGCCGGATGTCTTTCAGATACGACATCGTGAAGATCATCACGACGAAAAAGAACATTCGGATGATGCCGTCGACGAGGTTGAAAGCGATCCACGAATGCGGCTTCGTTTCCCAGGTGTAGGCGTAAAGCGTCTGCCACCATGCGGAACCCTCCACAAACGCTGGCGGGTCGGCCCAACCGAGACCGATGAACGCGATGTTCGTCACGAGCAGCGGGGCAACAACAAAGAGCAGGATGTTGAACGCGAGTGCAAAGATGATCGAACCGACCGCGCTTGCCGACTGCGACGCCTTTTTCTTTTCTTTCTTCTCGGGCATTACGGCCTTGACCGGGGCCTTGAGAAAATCCTCATCGGTCGTGCCTTCAACGAGTGCCAGTTCCTGTTCGACCGCCTTTTCCTTCGTCAGTTCCTTCTGTGCCGCAAGGTCGTCTTCGTAGACCTGGGCAGAGAAATTCAGTGCCTTCACGCCGAGGGCCATCGTCTGCACAAGCGTCGCTCCGCCGCGGAGAACTGGAATATTGAGCC
>JAUCQE010000292.1 GCA_030372865.1 Pyrinomonadaceae bacterium | reverse complement strand
GATCTGTACGTCGCTTTCCTTCAAAAGATCGAATAGTGCTTTCTGGCTGTAAAAGCTGTTCACATCCTCGCCATCGGAAACAAGGATTATCGCCCGTCGACGACGGCTCTCAGGATCCTTCTCCTTTTCGTAATCGGAAACCCTCTGCACCGCAAGGTAAACCGCATCGATGATCGCAGTACGGCCGCCTTCAATATAGAGATTCTCAAGGGCGTCATTAAGGTCGGTCATACTTGACGTAAAGTCCTGAACGATCTCGACCTTTTCCGAGCTTACGAAACGAATCACAGAGGTTTCGTCTTCATTTCGGTTCGTGCCAACAAGGATCTTGCCTGCATCGATGACTTCCTGTATCTGAGCTCGAAGCGACCCTGAGTTGTCGATCACCAAGGCGTAATTCGTCGGCACTTCGGACTGCGAAAAAAACTCGATCTGCTGTTTTACGTTGTCTTCAAAGATACTGAAATCGCTCTGTTTCAGCCCGTTGATCGGACGGTTGTTCCGGTCTACTACCCGAACGTTAAGATTGACGAGCTCCGTTTCGATGATACCGACCTCATCCTCTTCAGGGATCGGCGTAGGTGTGACCGTCGGTGAGGGGGTTGCGGACCGAGGCCTCGCGGCGTCCTGGGCAAAGGATGACGGTGCATAGAAATAGCCCGCGGCCGTTATTAGAACTGCGGCAAGCATGATCAAAATAGGCGATCGGTACATCGGCAAATCAGTGTTCCCCTTATCGGTAATCTGTGGTCGGAGTGGCGTAATAGCCTTCACGAGCCCGGACGGTTAGACGCGGTAATCCACGCGGGGGTTTGACCCTAACTCGCACCTTTCGCCATTTTCCATCCGGCTGAAAATCGGCGGGGGTATAACCGATCGAATATTGATGCCGCAATTCAAGGGCGATCCGCTCGAAGATCTCGTCCATTTCGATCGCTGTTCCGGGGTAAAACGACTTTCCGCCGGTAACCGAAGCAAGTTCATCTAAAAACGCCTGCCCTTGCATTCCAAGCGTGCTGCCGGAATCCCGTCCGTCGAGTATTCCTACTGCGTAGGTAACGACGTCGGATTCTTTCATCAGGCGGCGGACCTCGTTGAAGTTATAACGCGAGTTGTTGTCCTGTCCGTCGCTGATTATCAGCAACGCACGCTTCTTGTGGGCACCACGGGTAACTCGTTCCAATCCAAGATAGACTGCATCGTACAGGGCCGTATTTTGCTTCGGGTTCACAAGGGTGAGCTTTTGCAACACGGCGTCTCCGTCCCTTGTGCGGTCAAGCAAAAGCTGAGCACGGCTGTTGAACCCAATGAGGAAATACTCATCGTTCGGGTGACTTGAATTGATAAAACGGCTCAACGCGGTCCGTGCCTTTGCGATCTTTTCGCCGCTCATCGAGCCGGAAACGTCAAAAAGGATGCCGACGGAAACCGGAGCGTCCGCATCGCTGAAGAACGTTATCTCCTGCTCTTTATTGTTATCGATGATCGTAAACGCGTTCTTGGAAAGGCCCGAAACATATCGGCCGTAAATATCAGTAACGGTGGCAGTTATCGTGACAAGGTCGGTCTGAACGACGACCGGACGAGAAGGGTCTTCCTCTGGCGGCGTGGGTGTCGGGTCCTGGCCGAACGCGGCGGTTGTGAGAAGAAAGACGCACACGATCCCGGCCCGAAACCACTTCGTCGGTGAAATACGGCCCGAAACGAGAAAACCGCTAAGACCCATACAAATCTCCTGTTTAGATGCAATCTTGATTCTAGAGAAACAGGTACACGTTCCGCAAGATATTTCTTGGATGTAACCCACAAACGGGAAGTTGTTTCGCCGTCGTAAATATCTTTCGCGTGAATCTGTTGCAACATTTTCTTTAAGGTTGCGTGTTATAATTCGACGGTTCGCAGGCAACGGATGCCTTACCGCAGCGATGCGAACGCCCAAAGAAAGTTCCTGTAATATGCCCGAATTTATTTGTCGACTCGGAACTCCATCCGGTGAGATCGTAACAAGGATCGTCGAAGCGACGGCCGCAAATGACGCTCGGCTTCAGCTGGAGAAAGACGGCTTTAGGGTCTTTAACGTCACTTCCTCGGATGGCGGCTTCCGGTCGGCCCTGCCTTTTGGAAGAGGCAATGCACGAGGCAAGGTCAAGCAGGCGGATTTTCTGCTCTTTAATCAACAGCTTTCGGCATTACTGCGGGCAGGTATTCCTGCCCTTCAATCGATCACGCTTCTTAAAACACGTTCGACGTCGACGACGCTGCGGGATGTTTTGGCGAACGTCGAAGAGAAGATCAAGAGCGGTGTGCCGTTGTCAGAGGCCTTTGAGGCACAGGGAATCTTTCCGAAGATCTACACCGCGTCGATCTATTCCGGAGAACGGAGCGGTGCACTTGATACCGTATTGTTGCGGTATGTCGATTATCTGCGGCGAAGCGTGGGTTTGACCAGAAAGCTTCGCGGTGCCCTCGCATACCCCGCCTTTCTGCTTACAGCCGCCGGCCTTATGGTCGCGTTCCTTACGCTTTATATCGTTCCGCGGATGTCGGACCTGTTCAAGGGCCTAAGTGCGAACCGGGGATTGCCAACGATCACGCTTGTAGTTCTCGCGATCTCGAACGGCGTCGCAAACAACTTCTGGTGGCTGCTGCCGCTACTGCTCGCACTCTTCTTTGCCGCATTTATCTGGTTGAGGACCGATCGTGGAAAGCTATTTCTGCACCGGACCATTTTGAAGATCCCGATCGCGGGAACGCTGGTGAAACAAATGGCGACGGCACAGCTTGCCCGTTCGCTCTCTACACTATTATCGGGTGGTATTACCGTGCCCGATTCGTGGGATGTCGCCTCGCAGGCCCTTGGCAATTTGGAACTTCGCCGGCGGAGCCAGGCCGTGTTGCCGCTGATACGCGAGGGAAGAGGTTTCACGGATTCTGTTGCCGAGGCGGGCTGGGTGCCGGAACTTGCATTGGACATGGTTGGCATCGGCGAGCGATCAGGGAGTCTCCGGGAAATGCTCGACGAGGTTTCGGCGTTCTACGACGCCGAGGCTGAGGTAAAGCTCGAACAATTGACGACACTGATGGAGCCGCTGATCCTGGTGATCATGGCGATCGTTGTAGTTGCGATCCTGTTGGCGATATATCTGCCGATCATCGACACTATCTCGGCCGGACCAGCCGGAGGCAGAAGATAAAGGGGATTTAACGAAATGACTGAAGATACAAACCTTGTCAGCACGACGGTTTCTGCACCGAAGATAGACGTCTCGGATTTTCTGGAGAACGAGCCGCCGGAAGTGGTTGAGGCGAAACAGCTCGCTCGCCGATACCGACTGCCTTACATTGATCTCCTGCCGCCGGATGCTCCTTCGCCGATCGACTACGAAGAACTCGCTAAGATCCCGGTCGAGATGATGCTCCGTAACCATTTCGTGCCGCTCAAGCGAGAGGGGCGAAGCCTTCATGCGGCAATGGCCGACCCGACCAACCTCGAGAGGCTCGACGAGATCGAAAATGCTCTCAACGTCCGCATCGTTCCGTACATCGCGACCCAGGGAGCGATCGACGTCGTTTTGAAAAAGGGCGATGCAACGCAACGCGTTTTGCAGGAAGCTGCATCGGGTTTCAAGATCTCGCTTGTCAAAGAGACCGAGCAGGGCGAGGAGGTACTCGACCTCGACCGCCTGGCGACAGACTCGGACATGTCGCCGATCATCAAACTCGTCGACACCATTATCTACAACGCGATGGAATCGCGTGCCTCTGATATTCACATCGAGGCCGGTGATCGTGATGTTCGTGTGAAGTTTCGTATCGACGGTGCATTGTATGCCAAGGTTGACCCGATCGATATCGCGTACCACCAAACGCTCGTCTCCCGTATCAAGGTCATGTCCGAACTCGACATCGCGGAACGCCGGATCCCGCAAGACGGCCGATTTCGCGTCAAATACAAGGGCCGCACCGTGGATTTCCGTGTCTCGATACTTCCTGCCGCGTTTGGCGAGAACTGCGTTATTCGTATTCTGGACAAGGAGCAGATATCGGAGGAATTCAAGAACCTTAGCCTCGACGTTGTCGGGTTCGATGAGGAAGATCTTCGCCGGTTCCGGCTCTATATCAAGGAACCGTACGGGATGGTTTTGGTCACCGGACCGACCGGTTCGGGTAAGACAACCACGCTTTACGGTGCCTTGAACGAGATACGCAACGAGGAAGACAAGATCATTACGATCGAGGACCCGGTCGAGTATCAACTTCAGGGCATCATGCAGATCCCGGTTAACGAGAAAAAAGGGCTGACCTTCGCACGCGGGCTTCGGTCAATACTCCGACACGACCCGGACAAAATAATGGTCGGTGAGATCCGTGACGAGGAAACTGCCCAGATCGCGATCCAATCAGCGTTGACAGGGCACCTCGTCTTCACAACGGTTCACGCAAACAACGTTATCGACGTCATCGGCCGCTTCCTGAATATGGGCGTAGAGCCGTATAACTTTGTTTCTTCGTTGAACTGCGTACTTGCACAGCGGCTCGTGCGTCTGCTCTGCCACGTCTGCAAACGCCCGTACAAGCCGAGCGATGCCGAATTATTCGAATCCGGGCTTCGTCCGGATGACGTAAACGAACACGTCTTCTACCGTAACGTCGGTTGTGACGCGTGCAATCACACGGGTTATCGTGGCCGTACTGCGATTCATGAATTGCTCGATATGTCCGACACTGTACGTGAGATGATCATCGAGCGACGGCCCGGTTCCGAGATCCGGCGGCAGGCCGAGAAGGAAGGGCTTTCGAGCCTCCGTGAATCGGCTGTTAAAAAGGTGCTGCACGGAAGCACGACGCTTTACGAGATAAACCGTGTCACGTTCGTTGAAGAAGTGAGGGAACATTGAGATTAATCGTACTGATTTTCACTTCGCTGATAATGCCCGGTTTGGCATATGGACAGCTTGAAGGTAACCCTGAGAACTGGTGCCGCGGCGGTTTTTTTACCCGCGAGTATTCCGATTTCAAGATCGGGATGGTCACCGGATCGAGGTCGAATCGAGTCTATTTCAACCGTGATGATTCGGACGATTGCCCTGCGGGAAAGAATTGTCGCGGACGGTCATTCGTCGTAGGCGGCGACAAGCTTCTCGTATCGCGGAGCTACAAAGGTTTTGCGTGTTCATGGTTCGTGGCACCGAACGGCCGTGAAACTGTCGGTTGGATCGCCGAAAGTTCAATAAAGACATCGCAACCGGACGTACGGCCGGCCCTTTCAAAGTGGCTCGGCAGCTGGAAGTATGCCGACAGCGAGATCTCCTTCACGGACAATAAGCTGGCGGGTTTTCTAAACGTGACCGGCGATGCCTATTGGAAAGGACTCGGCGACAACATACATGTTGGCGAGCTTGATGGCAGGTCGGCACCGGAGGGGAATCTGCTTGAGTATTCGGATGGGGACGACGAATACGACTGCAAGGTGACGATGCGATTGATCGGCGATTACCTTGTTGTTGCCGATAACCTTAAATGCGGCGGCGTGAACGTGACCTTTTCCGGAGTATATCGCCGTGCCGGCCCCGCACGGCCTGTCAAATAAGTTCACGGTACACGGCGGCGTCAACGTTCCCGCCGCTGACCACCAAACACACCTTTTTGCCAACAAACCGATCGGGGTGTTCGAGGACAGCACCGAGAGAAAGCGCACCGGTCGGTTCGGTTTTAAGGTTCGCGAGTTCAAAATATAGTTTTACGGCGGCAGCGATTCGGTCGTCAGATACCTCAATGATATCGCGAACGCCGTCACGGATGATCGGCCAATTCAGCTCGCCGAGCGAGATCGTACGGGCACCGTCGGCGATGGTTTGCGGCTCGCCATCGTTTGATAGTATTTCGCCAGCCTTCAGCGACCGTGCGGCGTCGTTCCCCAATAGAGGCTCAGCCCCGATAACCTCAGCCGTATCGCCCTGCCTGCACAGGGCCGTCACTACGCCCGAGATCAGTCCGCCGCCGCCGACCGGAATTACGATCGCATCGAACCCCAGGCCCGCCAGTTCATCTCCAAGTGTCGAGTTTCCGGCGATCACGAATTCGTCATCATAGGCACTCGCAAAATAAGCGTTCGGCATCTGCTCAGCCAACTCGGCAACACGCTCGAGCCGTCCGACCTTGGTCGTGTCGACGAGATCAACCGTCGAGCCGAACCCGCGGACTGCTTCGACCTTCACCTTCGCAGATGTCGCCGGCATAACGACCGTGCATTTCTTTCCCAAAAGCTTACACGCATAAGCCAATGCCTGGCCAAAATTGCCTGAGGAAGCTGTCAGTATCTCGTCGTTCGGCACGTTCAATGCGAGATTATAAGCGGCCCGGAACTTAAAGCTTCCGGTGTGCTGAAACGTCTCGGTCGCGATGGTTATGTCGAGGCCGAGATGATCGCGGAGCTTCGAAGAAGTGATGAAGGTAGTCGGGCGAATGGCTTCGTGCAGTGATAACATATTAGGTAAACGCAGTTTATAACTACCAAATAAGCGGGGCAAGCAGTCCCCTGAACCGAACAATATGGCAGAAGCGAAATTCGGAATGATCGGCCTTGGTACCATGGGCCGCAATTTTTTGTTGAACGTAGCCGAGCAGGGATTTTCCACGGCCGGCTATGACCTTGACGCCGCGAAACGCGAGCTGCTGCTTGCCGAAGGGCGGGGCTTTGAGATCTCGGTCGGCGATGACCTTCCATCCTTTCGCGCTCAGCTCGAGCGGCCGCGAAACATCATGCTGCTCGTGCCTGCGGGGCCGATCGTCGACGCTGTTATCGAGCAGCTGATACCGATGCTCGAACCGGGCGACCTCGTTATCGATGGCGGCAATTCGCATTTTACCGATACCGAGCGGCGGGAAAAGTACCTCAACGAAAAAGGCTTCGAGTTCCTTGGCGTCGGCGTTTCGGGCGGCGAGGAAGGTGCCCGGCATGGCGCCAGCATCATGATCGGCGGTAATCCCGAAGTCTACGAACGCGTTCGCCCGATCTTCGAGGCCGCGTCGGCGAAGGTGGGCGGCGAACCTTGTGCGGCACATGTCGGGAAAGGCTCGGCCGGGCACTTCGTTAAGATGGTCCACAATGGCATCGAATACGCGATGATGCAGCTTATCGCCGAGGCTTACGACCTGCTAAAACGCAGCTACGGGATGAGCGCGGCTGAGATCGGCGGGCTTTTCGCCGAATGGAACGCAGCCGAACTGAACTCCTTTCTGATGGAGATCTCGGCCACCGTTTTGCAAAAGCGTGATGCCGAGACCGGTGATCCGCTGGTCGAGATGATCCTCGACACGGCCGGGCAAAAGGGAACCGGGAAATGGACATCGCAGGCCGCGATGGACCTCGGGGTTCCGATCCCGTCCATCGATTCCGCCGTTACGATGAGGCAGATCTCCGCCCGAAAGGCCGAACGCGTAGCGGCGGCCGAATTGCTGAATATCGTCATGCCGCTTACGGTAGCCGACGAACTCAAGAAAGATTCGATCGAGTTCGTGCGGGCCGGGCTGCATCTTTCGTTCATCATTTCCTATGCTCAGGGGCTTTCGCTGCTGCGGGCGGCGTCGGACGAGAAGGGCTATGAACTCGACATGGTCGAGATCGCCAAGATCTGGCGTGGCGGATGCATCATCCGGGCCGCGATGCTCGAGGATATCCGTGAAGCCTTTGCCGCCGAGCCGGCTCTTGCCAACATCCTGTATTCCCCGAAGTTCCGCGAGACCGTTCGGCTGAAGCAATCGCTGCTCAAAGCATTCGTGCATTTTGCGGCCTCGACCGACGTTCCGTGCATGGCCGCGGCGGCTTCGCTCAATTACCCGAAATCGCTCGCCACCGATCGCCTGCCGGCAAATCTCATCCAGGCCCAGCGGGATTATTTCGGGGCCCACACCTACCCTGTCTCTTATACACATCTGACGCTGCCGACGAGTTCCGAA
>JAUCQE010000291.1 GCA_030372865.1 Pyrinomonadaceae bacterium | reverse complement strand
GTCCGCAGCGGCGGAGTCGGGTATTACGAACAGAAACGCGGCCTTTTCGCCGTTTGGGGAAAAGAGGCCGTGCAGTTTCTCGACGGCATGATCACCAACGATATGAAGACGCTGCCCGATGGCGGGCAGATGATCGCGGCATTTCCAAATGCACAGGGGAGGCTGATCGCAGCCGTACGCGTGTTTCGGCAGGGCGAACGGTTTCTGATAGAGACGGAGGAGGCGACGCGCGAGAAGCTGTTCCAGAATCTGTTCCGGTTCACGTTTGCGGGGGATTTTTTCGTCGAAGACCTGTCGGAACAGTACAGATATATAACGATCTACGGACGGTCGTTCGTGCCGATCACGCCGCCTTTCATCGAGTTTGACGCAGCGGGCGGCACGGACTATTTCTTTGAGAACGAGGACGCGGAAGACCTGATGTCGGAAATGGCGAATTTTGACGCGGTCGCCGTGCCGGACGAGGTTTACGAGGTGCTGCGTGTGGAGCACGGGACGCCTAAGTACGGCGTCGATATGGACGAGACGACGATCGTGCCGGAACTCGGGAACGAGTCGATGATCTCGTACAACAAAGGCTGCTACGTCGGCCAGGAGATAATCGCCCGCATCCATTTCCGCGGCCACGTCGCAAAGCGGCTCGCCGGGTTGATACTGTCAGCCGAGACCGCCGCCGGCACCGAACTCACCACCACCGACGGCAAAAACGCCGGACGGATAACATCAACAGCATTCTCACCGCGTCTCGAAAAGCACATCGCGCTCGGGTTCGTCAGATACGATTTCCTTGCCGAGGGCACGCAGTTGAGAGCAGGTGACGTCGATGTGACGGTGAAAAGGTTGCCGTTTGTTGACTGATATGGTTGACGTTAGTTTGTCCACGAAATGCACGAAATAAGAAAGTAAAACGGCCAAAGCAAATAACCGCGACGCGTCCCCATTTAGCCGGTCGAACACGATCGCTTCATTTTCTTTGTTTCGTGCGATTCGTGTATTTCGTGGATAATCTTTTCTTACCAGTTTATCCAGCTATCCATTGTTTCTCTCATTATGAATCTCGAACATCCACTTAATGACCCGGATAAGGTATTTTTGGCCGACGAGACCTACCAGATCGTGGGGGCGGCGATGGAGGTGTACTACAAGCTTGGCCCGGGCTTTTTGGAGCCGGTTTACCAGGAAGCCTTGTCCATAGAGATGGCTTTGCGAAATATTCCATTCATCGAGCAGCAGCGATTTCAAATCGAGCACAAAGGCCAGAAGCTGAATCGGGAATATGTTGCGGATTTCTGTTGCTTTCGACAGATAATCGTCGAGATCAAAGCACTGGCGGGAACGACCACTGTCGAATGGTCGCAGGTGATAAACTACTTGAAAGTAAGCAGAATGCGGGTTGGGCTGTTGTTTAATTTCGGAAGCCATGGGCGACTGGAGTGGAAGAAACTCGTTTTGTAAGAAAGAGATCTATCCACGAAAGGCACGAAAGAAGAAAATAAGAAATCAAAGATAGAAAGAAACGGGAACATTGCACAGATAAATATGCAAGAACTTGATATAGACCTGCCGAATGCAAAATTGGCGTATTCGATAATTCAGTCGCTGCTGGAGGCGAATGAGGCG
>JAUCQE010000290.1 GCA_030372865.1 Pyrinomonadaceae bacterium | reverse complement strand
GAGATGTGTATAAGAGACAGGCCTTCGCTCGGACGATAGACGGAGAGGTCCGAGCGGTTGTCGCCGTTGAAATCTACGACGCGATTGACCGGACGCATCGTCCCGCGTGCGGTCAGGAAGTTCTGCGAGACGGCCATCACGAACGTGCCGTGTCGAAGCCTTTCCTTCACCGCGTCGGTGAATGTTCCGTAACTCGAGTAGACGTCCATCACGATGCCCGACGCATTTGCCCAGCCGCCGATCACCGTTCGCTGGTCGACTATCACCGAAACGCCGTTCTGCTCGAACCCCGCGTATTTCAGATAAAAGATCGCGTCGGTCTCATCCTTGTTCACGAAGACACCGCCCAGACCGACTGCCGTCGGGTGGCCGCCGTTCACATTAGCTCCGCCGATGCGGCCAACGTATGCCGAATATGGCTGAGAGCTTCCGGCGATCTCGCCCAACGGATGCGTCTCGGTCCGGACTATGAAGCGAACTCGGCCCTGTTTCAGCAGTTCCAGACGCTCGGGCGAGATGTACTCCGAAACTGCGACCGTCGCGAAAGTGCCTTGCAGCGAAATGTCGAACATCCACGTTCCCTGGTCGGTTAGGACCGCGAAGCTGGTTCCCGGTGACGTCCCGGTCCACTTTGCCTTGAATGATGTCTGGCCGTTCTCGCGATACGCGATGGCGACAAAGCCTTTGCCGGCCGAATTGGTCTGTGCATGCGGCCCGTCGAGATAGGCGATGAAGTTCTGCTCCGCCTTTGCGGTGGCCGCGTATAGGAACGGGATGGCGATCGCAAAGATGACGTTTAGTAATGATCTGTAAGAAATTGAATTAATGATCGGTAACATTTTATTGCTCCTGATAACCCGCGAAGCGTTGCACGCTTTCGCTCGATGGATATCACTTTATCGTTTGCCGGATCCTTTTTCCCCACCCATTCGGTAGTAATAAAAAAGTATTTATGCTCCTGTAACTGTTGTTAGTAACATGTTTATGACGACGGATGCGAGCTCTTCCGTACTCGGGTGGTGAAGCAGGCGGCATTTTGGGTAGGTAGGCCGCCCGGGCATCGCCAACAAAAAAGCGGGGCTTCCACCCCGCTTAACGGCCCTTGGGCCAAGTCGTGTTTGTTTTCCCGAATTACGGCATTCCGGATCGGTTTGCCGCTTCGGCCTTGCTTGTGTGGATGACGAAGAATGAGTTGGGTTCGATCGCTGTGTTTCGTCCCCTGC
>JAUCQE010000289.1 GCA_030372865.1 Pyrinomonadaceae bacterium | reverse complement strand
CTCGGAGATGTGTATAAGAGACAGGGACAGGTCGCGAATGTATTCATTAATCGCGAGTTCACGCCGGAACGGCTTCGCAATGCGATCAACGGCAATCTATGGCGAGACATCCGCATTATGAAGGCGGAGGCTGCACCGGATGAATTCCACGCACGATTCTCTGCGAAAAAGAAGACCTACGTTTATCGCATTATCAATGCCCCGGTTATGTCGCCATTCTGGCGGCGATATGCACATCATGAATCGCGGCCGCTCGATATCGCGAAAATGACTGCGGCATCGCGGCTGCTGCTAGGCGAGCACGACTGGACAGCGTTCTCTTCGGCGAGGTCCGATGGGGAATCGAGGGTGCGAACGATCCTAGATTGCTCGTTCGAAAGCTCGTGGGATGCACGCGCAAACGCGATGGTGATCGAGTTCCGGATCGTCGGGAACGGCTTTCTTCGCTACATGGTCCGGTCGATCGTCGGGACGATGCTCGAGGTCGGGCGTGGCGAAAAGGATTCTGATACAATTCAGACTGCTATCGTCACGGGTGACCGCAGCCTCGCCGGACAAACCGCTCCCGCACACGGCCTGTCGCTGCTGCGTGTCGACTACGACTAGGCCAAAAGATATCCGATCTATGTTCATCTATCACGTTGTTCTTCCCGCGGTTTGGGAAAGCTACAAGACCAAACCGTCGTACCAGACCGAGAGCCTGCACACCGAGGGCTTTATTCACTGCAGTTATGAGAATCAGGTCGAGGACGTTTTGAAGCGATATTACAGCAACGCCGGACGTGTTCTGATCCTGAAGATCGATGCGGAAAAGCTGCGATCAAAGCTGGTTGAAGAACCGTCGACCGGAGGCGAGATATATCCGCATATCTACGGGCGGCTGAACCATAACGCGGTGGTCGGGATCGAAGAACGAGAGATCAGGCCCGAGTAACCGATCATATACCGATGCACGAGAACTTTGCCGGAGTCGTCAAAGCACGCACAAAAGAGGCCGAATTGCTCGCGGCCATCGACCCGGCACGCCTTCCCCGTCATATCGCGGTCATTATGGACGGCAATGGACGGTGGGCAAAAATGCGGGGAAAACCGAGGATCTTCGGGCACCGCACCGGAGCCGAGTCCGTCCGCTCGATCGTGGATACGTGCACCCGTCTCGGTATAGAGGCCGTCACTCTCTATGCATTTTCAACCGAGAACTGGAAACGGCCGAAGGATGAGGTTTCCGGACTTATGTCGATGCTGAAGCGTTATCTGCGTTCAGAGTTGAAAGAGGTCCATAAGAACAACATTCGCTTTCAGCCGATCGGCGATATCTCTGCCCTCTCGAAGGATATCCAGAAGGAACTCGAGACGGCGGTAGACAAGACTGCTAACAATACCGGAATGGCGCTGAACGTTGCCCTGAACTACGGCGGACGGCATGAGATAGTAAGGGCAGCACGGCTTGCCGCCGAAGAATTTGCACAAAACGGCCGGAGTCTGGACGAGCTGACCGATGCAGATATCGAGCGCCATCTTTACACCGCCGGCCTGCCGGACGTGGATCTGCTGATCCGGACGAGCGGCGAACTTCGCATCTCGAACTTCCTGCTCTGGCAGATCGCGTACGCCGAGATATATGTCACGCCGACGCTTTTCCCTGATTTCCGCCGACCGAGCATCTTCGAGGCGATCATCGAATATCAGAAACGCGACCGCCGCTTTGGCGACGTTCAGTCAGGCACGGCTCCGCCGGCATCGGCTCGCAAGTGATCGTATGAGACAAGCAGACAGAACCGCGGGGGAACGATTTGCCGAGATCGCCCGAAGATTTTGCAAATGGGCAGAAGGCCTACAAAGCGAAGGCGGTTGTGAACTGGAATTTGTACGCCGCATCCTTGCCGAACTTCATCTCGCAGTACTTGATCTGACATTGCCTGAGACAACCGGTGAGGAGCAAGACCCTCCTGAAATTGCCAATTGGAATGTGATGATGACGCGATTCGGGAATCTGCCTTTTGATGGATATTGGGACGTGTTTGACCCGATGTCTGAAGAGGCTCCAGTTTTCAATACTCTTTCGGACGACCTGACGGACATTTACAGGGATCTGGCAAGGGGCCTGCTTTTGTTTGATCAAGGCCGGTTCGTTGAAGCTGACTGGGAATGGCGCATCAATTTTGATATTCATTGGGGCGCTCATTTGACCGGTGCCCAGCGCGCGATCCATGCGTATTTTTCAAATCCTGATAATCAGCAACATTAGATGAAGACCCGCATATTGACCGCACTTGTTGCGTTGCCGATACTGATCGCCTCGGTCGTATTGCCGTCGTATATCCCCGAAACCGTCTGGATATTCGTTGTGATCGCCGTACTTGCGCTTGCGGCCGGTTTGTTCGAATTTTATTCGCTCACCAAAAAGCTGGAGCTAAAAGCCGACGCTTCGGTCGGCTATCTCGGTGCCGCGGCACTCGTCGTCGCGTTTATTTTTGACGCCCCGGCGAAGGCTCCGGAGTTGCTGCTTGCAACGGTTGCGGCGTTCGTCATTGCGGTACTTGCGACACAGACCTTCCGGTTTCAGCCTGACTTTTCGAAGATGCTGGCCGGTGTCGGTGTGACGGTCCTGGGCGTGCTTTACCTTGCGTTTCTCGGTGGGTTCCTGATCTCGACGCGGCTCGGCTTTGAAACTCAGCCTTATTTGTCGACGCATCTTCTCGCATTCTTTTTCCTTGTGATCATGGGCGCTGATTCAGGAGCCTATTTTGCCGGCCGCGCATTCGGAAAGCACAAGCTCGCACCGAAGATATCGCCCGGAAAAACATGGGAAGGCCTTGTCGGCGGGTTGATCACCGCCGCAGCTTTCGCCGCACTCGCAACATGGTGGTTCTTTCCGGAACTTCCCTACAAATGGTCGATCCCGCTCGCGATGGTAATGGCTGCCGTCAGCGTGCTAGGCGATCTTGCGGAGAGCGCGATGAAACGCGGGTCGAAAACAAAGGATGCGGCGAACATCCTACCTGGCCACGGTGGCCTGCTCGACCGCCTGGACAGTCTGCTATTTAATGCGCCGATACTTTATTACTTTGCACGTTTCTATTTTGCGCAATAACGCAAACCGATGATCGATGGGCAAATGGTGCCGCGTAAAGTGCAGTTGTTCCAATCGAAGGCCGCTACCAGGTAGCGATATTTCCAACTACTCCGACTACCTAAAATCGATCAAGAAACCACGGCTGGCAAAGACAGAGCAAGAATGGAAGGAAAAGGTGCGGAGCGTTTTCGAGTGTGGTCACCGATCCGGTAATGCCGTCGAATTTTGGCCGGGTGACATAATAAGTTTGGGTCAGGCTTTAGAAATTGCCTTTCGCTCAACCCCGCAGGAGTTTGGGATCTTTCGAAGGATCGCAGACCCGGAAAACTATGACGACGAACTTCTGAAGAAATCGTCTGATGAGTCGGCTGCGTGGCTTTTGGAAACACAGATTCTAAATGAATTCATACGTGGTGAGACCTACCTCGGTTGGCACCCGAAAATAGTCTTAGATCGTGAGATCGAACAATACGGGTTTCTCTATGGAAACCTTGACGACGTGATCTCAAGCGTTGAGATGTTGTGTAGAGCGAGTCTGACAAACGGCACCTCGATCGAGTTTCTCTTGTAGTAGAACACGAGTAAAGAGGCGGGTGCGCGTGACCACTAGCGCACTCGCCATTTTCGTTTTTGACCGTCTACTCTAGATCGGCCAGCACTGTGTCCAACGCTTCGTCGATCGCTGCCTTCAAGGCGGCGGACAAGGGGCCGTCAAATTTCTTCTTGACCCGCGTCTCGCCCGCACCTCCGCCTGAAAGCGAGGCCGACAGATCGATGTCCACCTGGCCTCCTCCAGCCGGGACGCCCGTTACCTTACCGAAAATGCCGCCGATCTTTCCGGCGGTCGATTCCTTTGCCTGCCGCACCTGGATCGTCAGGCTAAAATCGCCGCTTCCGCTGACGGCCCTCAAACCGCGGCTTGCGATCCGGCTTCGGACGTACTGGTCGATCTCCGCCTGGTTTCCCTTCACACCGGACCCGAAGCTCAAATTGACAGCGACTGTCTTCGCCATCGAGGACGGAGTGGTCGGGCGGCCGGGCTGCGTCGGCGTATTGCCATCATTGTCGGCCTGGTCACGCATCATGTCCTGGACGCTTGGCATCGCGTAGAGGTCCTGCATCGATCCCGCTTCCTTGTACCCGGCAGGTATCTCAAACACATTTGCGGCGATCGGCGCACGCGAAAGTTCAAGTGTCTCGGTTCTTTGCGACATCGTCGCTTTTCCGTCCGCGTCATATATCGTCATCGTTCCGTCGAGCAGGAACCCGAGCTTTCCAGCTCCGCTTTGTTTCGTAATGATCTTGTCAATGCAGTCCGACTTTGAACCCATGCCCTCATACGTCGGCTGCGGCAGGTCAATCGGGCAGTTAAAGTCCGCTGAAAAATCGACGTACCAGCCGTCGAATACCATCTTTGTTTTGCTCGGGCCGTTGCATGAATCGGCGGAGGATTCCATTTCCTGCGTCACGATCAAATGACGGGCCGTCATGCCAAACATCGTTTTCCTTTCGCCCGTGTCGCGGATCGAATAGGTCATAGTTAACGTTCCGCCCTTGCGGGTCGCCGTGTTCGTGCGGGTGGAAGGTGCCGTCGGCCTTGCGGGGGCCGGCGTATCGGCGACGGCAAACGGTTCGACAAAATAAAGCCGCTTCCGGTCGTTCAGCTTAACGTTGCGGCGGAGGTCGCATTGCGTGATCGTCGCGATCTGGGGCATAAAGTCCGGATTGACGCCTTCCATCTCGATCTTGGTTTCGCTCCTTTCACGCGAGCCCTTGATCTGCCTGGTCGATTCCATTTGTTGGCCGCCCATCGTCACCCGCTGTTTCACGGTGACGTCCGCGAACGCAGGCGAGGCAAGCCCGGTGAGCATCGATGAAGCAATGGCGAGGACAAATAGCTTTTTCATAAGAAACTCCTAATTCAAACCGCGAGAACGGTTCATATTTCGGCTCAGGATCGCAGGCAGAGCCCGGGAAAAAAGATCGTCGGGGTTTGGAGGTCGGAGAGAGCGACGATCCTGTTTGATACCGCAATTATGTTCCTATTCCGAAGCATCTTCAAGACTCTTCTGATCACGCAAGCCGAATTTTGTACGTTTGCAATGCCATCCGCGAATCCTGTATGATTTGCTTCGTTCTATTTTGAAGATCTGATGAACGCATTTCGGCTGAATAACGACAATAATACGTAGGCGAGGACGCATAATCGATCGCGTTCCGCCTTTCGTTTGTCACAGACCGAAAGGCGTTTTTTGTTTATCTGCCCGCGAAAATCGCGAAACAGGCGAAAATATGAAAAGGATGTCTGATCTGATCTTCAAGGAAGAGAGCTATAAGATCATCGGTGCGTGTTTCGAGGTTTATAAGCTTAAAGGCATTGGGTTTACCGAACCGGTTTATCAGGAATGCTTGAAGTACGAGTTCGAACTGCAGGGAATTCCTTTTGTTTCACAGCCCGCGTTTGAGTTGGAATACAAGGGCAGAAAGCTTGAGCAATCATTCCGTGCCGATTTTATATGTTTCGGAAAGATAATCCTTGAATTGAAGGCGCTTGAGAAGCTGGTCGATGCTCACCGATCGCAAGCATTGAACTATCTCAATGCGACAGGATTTGAGCTCGCACTTTTAGTGAATTTCGGACATTTTCCAAAGTTGGAGTACGAGCGGATGGTCAAGAGCAATAGCCGAAGACCAATACAACATTAAATTGATCAGACTATTTTATTTACAGCTTTTTTAGCTATTTTCGCGCATTTAGCGGGCAAAAACATTCTTATGCTGGATACACTTGGAAGTTTGGAAAGGACGCACTCTTGTGGCGAGCTCCGCGAGTCGAATGTCGGGACGCACGTGGTCTTGATGGGCTGGGTCGCAAAGAAGCGTGACTTTGGGGTTTTCACCTTTATCGATCTGCGTGACCGCGACGGTATTACGCAGGTCGTCGTTAGCTCAGAAACGGCGGCCGAAGCACATGCGAAGGCGAAGTCGATACGCGGTGAGTTCGTTCTTGCTGTCAAAGGGACAGTCGTCTCGCGAGCCGAGGGCACGCATAATATGAAGCTCGCGACCGGAGACATCGAGGTCAAGGTCGACGAGCTTTTGATATTGAACGACGCCGCAGTTCCGCCGTTTCAGCTGGAGGTTGCCGGTTCCGAGAATCTGGCTGCCGAGGATACGCGGCTGAAATACCGCTATCTCGACCTTCGCCGCCCGCAGCTGCAGAACAACATTCGGATGCGTGCAAAGGCAGTAAAAGCGATCCGTGAATATTTCGATAACCGCGGTTTTATCGAGATAGAAACTCCGATACTTCTCAAATCCACACCGGAAGGTGCAAGAGATTTCATCGTGCCGTCGCGGATCCACACGGGCAAGTTTTTCGCACTACCGCAGTCGCCGCAGATACTTAAGCAGATCACTAT
>JAUCQE010000288.1 GCA_030372865.1 Pyrinomonadaceae bacterium | reverse complement strand
TTCGGAACTCGTCGGCAGCGTCAGATGTGTATAAGAGACAGGCTGCCAGTTGTTGGTGTCCATGCTATAGAAGCCCGGACCGTCGTTCACAGGGCCGCCGAGTTCAAACTCGATCAGTTCGTTGTTCGGCATACCACGTGAAGCCCAGTATTTTCTTCGCTCAAAAACATCTCCAAGGCGCTCGGTAGGTACGACTTGGAAGCCGTTCTTTTCATAGACCGGACGGCTCAAGGCGTAGCGAAGACCGGCAGTAATGGTCAGCGTACGGTGGGCCTTCCAAGCATCCTGAACGTAAAGATCATATTCTTCCGTCGCGAAATTACGCTCTGCGGGAGTACCTGCGGAAAGAACGCTGCCGTCTATGTCAAACGTGAAGTTACCACTGTACTGTGAGAGTCGTCCGATCACCGCAGTAGAAGCCGCCTGAACAGAGGCGACGTCACCACCGTCGATCGTATAGCCAGCGTTCTCGAATGCATCGATCAGGACAGCTCCTGAACTTGCATAGAACGAAGGGTTTGTTACCGCCGAATCGTACGCGTTTGCGTAGCTCACGCGCTGGTTACGGACGATGCGAACATTTCCGCCAAACTGAACCGTGTGATTACCCTTTATCCAGGTAAAGTCATCGGTGATATTCGTCGTAGGCGTTACACGACTAAGCGTCCGGGCAAAAAGGAGCGGCGAGTAAACAAATCGGAACGATATTGCCGGAGCACTCGAATCGCCCTGCGTGCTAAACGCCTGACGGGTGAAACCATAACGGAAGTTGTTGATCTTATTGCTGGATATAGTCCAGTTATGACCTACGACAAAGCCGAGCGGATGGCTCCACGAAGAGGTTGCCGGCGTTCCGGGAAACGCAGATATCCCGGCAGTGTTGTCCCATTGATAGTTACCTCGGAAAAACAGCTGCTGCGAGTCGTTGATGTTGTAATCGAAACGGGTAATGTGCGTGTTCTCTTTAACGGTAGTCGGAGCATTGAAGCGGTACCCGCCTATATTCACACCGTCGCCGAAGATCGTATTGTTAGCTGCAAACTGCGATGCGGCACTTGCAAGTACATTCAACGCGATCGGGTTCACGCCTACTGCCGGAAAGATGGTCGAATTAAGTTCTGCGGCAGTTACAGTACAGCTGCCGGCAACGCAGCTCGGACCTGTTCCGCTGAACTTGATTGTCCCTTGTCCCAAGTGAGCAAGCGGAACGGTCTGATCCACGGACGCTTCTTCTTTCTGGTACTGTCCTTCATACGAGTAGAAGAAAAACAGCTTGTCTTTCTTGATCGGGCCGCCGATCGCGCCGCCATAAACACTGCGGGCAAGGCTCGGACGTTCGATCCCGGCAAGGTTGTTAAAAAATGTGTTTGCCGAACCGAAGGTCGGACGATAGAAGTAGAAAGCGGCGCCACGTAGGTTGTTAGTTCCGCTCTTAGTGACGAGCGAGATCTGTGCGCCCGATGAACGGCCCTGGCTGGCGTTCGTACCGGTCGTGGTAATACGGAACTCTTCGACCGACTCGGTCGTTGCGCGAAGGGCCGAATCCTGGGTCAGGTCGAACGAGCCCGAACGGCCGCCGGTCTGCTGATCGTTGATGTCAACGCCGTCAAGCGTGATGTTCGCCTGGTCGCTGCGTCCGCCGGCGACGTAGCCGTCACGGGTAACGCCCGGCTGAAGCGACAGCAGGTCGTTGACGCGGCGGAGGTCGGTCGGAAGCGAGACGATCTGCTCGGGAACAAAGTTGTTGCCGATGGTTGCGTCCTGCGTGCTTACAACTGACTCGATCGAGCCGGTCGTGACGTCGACGACAGCCGAAACGTCACCGGGTTCAAGCGCGAAATTGAGGTCGAGCGGAGAGTCGACCAATGCCTGAACCGACGAACTTACCACCTTCTTAAAGCCTGCAGATTCGATCTCCAGTCTGTAGGTCGCGGGCGGGATCGAAAGAAACGAAAAACGCCCGTTCGCATTTGTGGTGGTGGTTCGCGTAAGACCGGTAGCCGGATTTGAGATCGTTACGGTAGCCCCGGGGACGACTGCGCCCGCCTGGTCGACTACGGTACCGCTAATGCCGGTCGTACCCGATTGAGCAAAAACGCCGCCTGCCAAAATTGCTACAGCAAACAGCGGTGCGACAAAGGCGAATACCCTTGCCTTTAGATTGCTAAGTCTCATAGCTCCTCCATTTTAGGTTTAGAAAAATTGCGGAAAGATCAACGCTAGCTATAAGCTTGCATTTTCCGTTCCAACTTGGCATAGCAGGCCTAAGTCCTTTTATAGCAGAACGTTAAGATCGGAAATACGGCGCCCGAAAACTCCGCAACTAGTTGTTTTTGGATAAAATTCAAATTTTTGGGGATTTGAAATATCTTGCGAGATTATAGCGGCTAACTGCCGTAAATCAAGTCATATGCGGCTTTTGCGGCTGTCGCCCCCATTCCGGCAGCCGTCGAAACTGTCGGCGAAACCGGGTTTGCAACATCCCCCGAAGCGAAGATCCCGGGCAGGTTCGTGCGGCATTCGCTGTCCACAATAATGTAGCCCTCGTCGTCGGTCGCGACCTGCCCTCGTACAAGGCTCGAATTTGCCTCGACCCCAATGCGTACCAAGACCGCGTCTGCCTCGAGTCTCTTTGAGACGCCGGTCATACGCTCTTTGATCGTTACCGACTCTACTTTCTCACGGCCTTCGATCGCTGCAACCTCGGCGCGGAGATGCATTTCGACCTTCGGATCACGCTCGGCCTTCTCGACGAATTCTCCTCTGGCAGCAAACGCGTCGCGGCGATGAACGAGGTGGATGCTCTCGGCGTATTCGCTAAGAATCACGGCGTTCTCAAGTGCGGCATCTCCTCCGCCGACGATCACAACCCGCTTGCCGCGGCATTCCTCCTTTTGCTTCACCCCGGATTCCAATATCCCTTTTCCGACAAACTCCACCTCACCTGCAACATTCAGCTTTCGCCGACGAACGCCCGTCGCGATCACGATCGCCGATGCGTTGATCACTCGGCCTCCGGCGAGCGAGATCTTCTTTTCTAGAAGGTCAACGCGCTCGACGGAGGAATTTATGAGCACGTCTGCATTGAACCTTGATAATGACTCAACAAAGAAATCTCGCAGCTCGTTTCCACTATCCGCGAACCGGCCCGGGTAGTTTCGGATCGCGTTGTGAACACGCGTCAACTGGCCGCCGAGTTGGTCACGGCCCTCGATCAAGGCCGTCGAGAGCCCGAGGTCGCATGCCCAGATCGCAGCCGAGATGCCCGCAGGACCGCCGCCTATTACCGCGACATCAAATTGATCTTTGTCTCGCATACTGACAGGGAAATCTGACGGAATTTGGTCACTCGACCTGCCACATTTTGTCACGTTTTCCCGGTTTCCTAACGACCAACAAAACCGGGCTCACGGTTTCTCCGCAGGCACAACCCCTTTCATTCTAATCACATCCGCCGCCCTTACAAATGTAAAGCATCGCTTTCCTTAACTGGCACTCCCTTTGCTTCGCCTCAATAATCAGACGTGGGCGAACGCCCCTGGTTAATGCCCACCTGTTTTAGCCCGCTGCTCAAGACTACACGGCAATTCAAAATACCTATGAGAACTGAGATCGACTCCATACCGGCGATCGTTACTTCGGCTGACGTTTCAGTCGTGAACGCTGACTCGACTTCACAAGACGCGCGGCAGCTGCTGGACGCCGGCATCCGCGCCGCACAGGCCGGCGACCGAACGGAGGCCCGCAAAGCGTTACTTCAGTGTACGGAACTGGATCCCGGTCTCGAATCCGCCTGGATGTGGCTTGCTTCGTTAAGCGAACTTCCGGAAGAACTTCTTGAGTACCTTCAGCGTGTGCTGGAGGTAAACCCGGAAAATACACGGGCACTTGAGTGGCGTGCGGCGACGGATTCCCTGCTGTCGAAAACCTACGTTCAGCGCGGGGCAGACGCCGCAGAAACGGGCGACAAGGAATCGGCAACCGAATTCTTCGTACGGGCACTGGAGCACGATAAGCGGAATGCGGTGGCATGGATGTGGCTCGCAACGCTCTCAGAATCTAATGAAGGCAAGCTGCTTTACATTGAGAAGGCGCTGGCGATAGACCCGGAGCTTGAGGAGGCCGTGGCCGCCTATTCGAGCACTCGAAACGAGATCTCCGCAGCAAAACTCGCCGCGGCAAAGGCCGCCATAGTCGAAAACCGTATTGCAGATGCAAACGTGCTTCTCGATCTCGTGCTCTCAAATGACACGGCCTCGGTCGAAGCCCTTTGGCTGCGCTGCATTTTTGCCGATCGTTTAACCGACAAGCTTGTTGCCTTCGAAAGGCTCGCAGCCGCTGACCCTCAAGAAACCGCATCGAATGCCCTTGAGATCTTAAGGACGCTCGCGGCTGACGCGGAGGCCACGTTTACAATCTCGCCGGACGCTTCCGAAGCGACTGGTTCCGACAACCTCAGCATGGCGATCTCCGAGGTCGTCAGGCTTGAGCCCGCCGCCGAGCCGGAACGCATACCTACCGAGGAGCTTGAGATGCCCGAGGGCGTTGAAGCTGCATTTGAAGCCGAGGCTTTAGAAGTCGAGGGCGAGGCTGAGAGCGAGATCCCGTATGAAGAGCCGACGGCATTCGTCGTCGAGAATATCGAAGTGCCTGAGTCAGTGGAGCCGCCATATGAGGCGGCCGTGATCGAGCACTCCGAATCGACAGAGAACGAATTCGTCGGTGCTGTCAGCGAGGTTGCGACGATCGACGAAGTCGTGGCGGTGCCGGAAGTTGAGGCGGTGTCGGAAGTTGGGGCTTACGAGGAAGTCAGCGAGATCCCGGTGTCTTCCGTCAGCGATCCGGCCGATTTCCCGGCCCTCGAAGCTGCGTATCAGATGGCTTACTTCGAGGAACCGGAAACGATAGTCGATGCGGATCCATTCCCGACAATGTATGCGGCCGACATCGAGCAACTCGAGTCCGGCAACGGCTTCTCCGACTATCGCGTAACCGAGCCTGAAATGCCGTCGAACACCGTTTACAGCTTCGATTCATTTTCGCAGTCGGTAACAGACGATGCGGATGTCGCAGTTGAGCAGTATGAGGCAAGCGTCGAGGAACCGGAGTTCGAGAACGCGATTCCGATGCCGGCAATGGACCTGGCAATGGAGGACGTATCGGCGCCTGATCCATACGCGACTCGGATCGTTGCAACGGAACGGGAAACGCCTTCTGTCTCGCTCTGCGCGTTCTGCAGTTCGCCGCATGAGCCAACGTCGGTCGTATGCTACGGCTGTAAGGCTGTGCTATCACTGACCGATATCGAATTCCTGATCTCGAATACCGAAGCCGATAGAGAGCTATTGCAGTCTGTCGCCGAAGGCCTCGAACTCGAGGGACGTTATCGCGAACTGAGCGTTGACGAACTAAAAACGCTCGGCCTTGCCCACCTGAACTTGCGAAATCTCGATGCAGGGTATTCAGCCCTGCTGCGGGCAAGCGAGCTCGACGCGACCGATGCCGTACTTGCGAATCAGGTGAATTCGCTCCACATCCGTGTCGAAGAGGTCAAGGCACAGGAGGCGGCTCACAAAGCTATGCCGAAAGGAAAGACGGTCCTGGTTGTCGATGACAGCCCGACCATTCTGAAGCTGATCTCAAGCAAGCTTGAAAAAAGCGGGCATCAGGTCTTTTGCTCAGCAACGGGCGAAGAGGCTATGGAATGGCTCGTGGACATGGTGCCTGACCTCGTGCTGCTCGACATCAATCTTCCGCAGATGGACGGCTACCAGGTCTGCAAGCTGATCCGTGCTGCCGACGCTACGAAAGATGTTCCGGTAGTCATGATCTCCGGCAAAGAAGGATTCTTTGACAAGGTCCGCGGCAAGATGGCCGGCGTTTCCGGGCACATCACGAAGCCCTTTGGGCCGGAAACCCTTATGAAGACAGTCGATGAATTCCTAAGAGGCCAGCCTGCACAGGCCGAATAAGGATACCCGATGACGCTTCTTGATCTGCCGCCAATGCCCCAGACTGGCCACGCCGAATCCGGCTCGGCATTACTGGATGTATCAGAACGAAACGAGGCAGATCGTTACGTTGCCTTCATGCTCGGCGATCAGCCTTACTGTATTGCGGCCTCTACGATCGCAGAGGTCACTCCTCCTCTCCCCTTCACGTTTCTCCCAAATGCACCGGCAAACATTTCCGGCCTTGCTCCGCTGCGCGGCGAGGCTGTTGCCGTTGTCGACCTAAGGGAAATGCTTGGTTCCGGAGATCAGGGCCCAAATGCCCGCCCTAAATCGGTCGTGCTTAACGCCACGGACCTTCCGACGCGCGCGTCCTTCGAAGTAGATCAAATGCTTGGCACGATCGATGGCAAAAGCATCGAGATCACGCCCACGGAATTGCCCGGCGTAATCGACGCCGAATGCCGGTCGGCGGACGGGACCGTCTACCGCCGGATCGATCCCCTCAGCATCTACTACCTGCTTGATGCCTGAAACACGAAATGCGCTACGCGGCCTGCCCCAGTCGCAAATGGAGTCCAAGAAACAAATAAAATTGAATAAAAGCCTTCGATCCCGCCTCTGGCAAGGAATTGCGGCACTTGCCGTAGTAAATGCGGCCTGTGGGGCGATCGGCTTTTTCTGCGCGCAGTACTTTGGGCTTTCGATTCCCTACACCGTGCTCGCGTCCGTCGTTCCCGGAGTCATAGCGGCTCTAATACTTGCTCGGCCGTTCGTGGATTCGGTCATCGCCCCGGTCAACGCCGCGGGGCTCGCGGCAAAAACGCTCGAACGCAATCCGGACGCAGCTCTGCCGGCTACAACCGGTGCGGCAGAAACCGACGAGATCGCCCAAAGCCTGCAGCGAAGCAGCCGACAGCTGACCGCATATGCCCACCTGATGCAAAAGGTAGCCGCGGGCGAAACGTCGCAGGTCGTGCTTCCGCTCGAAAGCCCCGACAAGCTGGTCACGGCATTCCAATCGCTGGTCAAGCAGGTCGTCGATTCCGTCGACGCTAAGCGCGATCTCGAAGAGCTGAAGAACACCATCGCTGCGATCGAGACCGAACTCCACATCATTCTGGACAGCGGAAGCTTCAGGACACTCTCCGGTGCGGCTCCGTCCGTTCATCTTACCGGGTTGATAAACGAACTGCTCTTTCGCGCCGACACGACCATTCGGTCGGCACGGACGGCGTCCGCAGATACCGAGCCCGTGCTCGTCTCCGCAATGCTCGGAATACGCAACGTCACGCTTTCGGCCGAGGAGTCGATAACCGGCCTCCATCGCCTTATAACGTCGCTAAAGAAATCCCCGGATCGTGCGCGCGAGTTCTCTGACGAGTCATCCGCATTTGCCGCGTCGGGTACGAAGGCGGCCGCGACTTTCGGTTCCCAAAAGTCGGACATCCAGACGCTTACCGCAAGGGCCGCGACCATCCAGCGGCAGCACACGGAACTTAACCGCAAGATACGTAAGCTTCGCGAGCGGTCCGTAAAGATAAGCGAAGCGGCTCGCTCGATCGAAGACATTGCTCGCCGCTCAAACCTCATCGCCCTTAACACCTCAATAACGGCCGCCGAAGGGCCGGGGACCGGACTGATGGCCAGCGAGTTCAGGCTCGTCGCGGACCGGGCGGACCGGGCACAAAAAGAAATGAACGCCGTAGAGAAGGCACTTGATCAGGAGATCCTCGACATCGAATCGATGCTCAGGCACCTGTTGGCGGAATCTTCGGACATAACGGTCGTTATCGCCTCAGCAGTCGAGATGATCGACGCCGTATCCCCGCTTACCGTCGAGCTTAAGGAATTTCCACATCGTATTGAAAAACTTGTCCAGGAAAACTCGCAGGACCGCGAAGACCTAATGCGTTCCCTGACGACTGCTTTCTTTGGCCTCGAAACGATCGTCCCGCAGCTGCGCGAATCGGAGCAGTCGATGCTGCGGGTGAGACGGTTCTTTGAACTCGCGAACACCGCAACTGTTGAAAACCCTAGACTTGAGGTGGCTGTGGATGCGTGAAATGCCCCGCACTAAGAGCCTCGATCTCCTCGCGATCGCCATGGGCATCATCGCGGCCGGAGGCGGAGCGGCATATTACTACCTCGATGGCGGCCCACCGGCATTTGTCGGCCTCGCGGCCGGAAGTTTGGTGCTAGCTATCTCCGCTATCAAAGCGGCGTTTGCGACGAAGGCTGCATCGAGCACCGCATCGTCCTACAGGAACGCCCTTGAAGCGGTCGCCCGAGGTGACTCGATCACTCAAGACATCAACGGAGACATCTCCGAATTGTCAGCGATGATCGCCGAGCGTGAACGTCAGATCGTCCAGTCGATCCAGGCAATAGAGAACGGCGATCACGATGCAGTTCGCTTCTCTCAGAAAGACGGCGTGCTATTGTGCGCGATCGGCAGACTCGCGTCGCATCTTAAAGCCAGGTCACGAAACACGGGCCTCTCGGTCGAAATAGAACGCTCGCTGAACGAACTTGCAGAGGCCGTTTCGTGCCCTTTAACAAATGGGCCGGCTGCCGAACAGGTGGAGGCCATCTTTGCAGCCACTCCGGCGATACTCGACGATGTGGCGGCTCATATCGGAAGGATCTCGGCAAATATCAAAGACGCTGCTGTCCGGGTCGAGTTTGACGGTGGAAACATCGAGTCCGCCGCCGGGACACTGATAAAGAACTCAGAGAAACAGGCATCAGACCTTGAATCGACGTCCGGCTCGGCAGCCTCGATCGCCCGTCAGGCGGCACGCCTCGCTGAGCTCGTCGATTTCACTGACGCGAGCATCACAGAAGGCGATCGATTCGGACGCTTGCTTACCTCGTCGGTCGCGGAGATCGCGGTGGCTGCTCGTTCTACCCGCCGGGAGTCGCAGGAATCGCTAAAGCGCACCAAGCGTATCGGCGAGCGCACACAGGAACTTGGCCGCGCAGTTTTCGACCTTGAGGAGATCGCCGACCGGATGAACATCCTCGCGCTCAACTCCTCGCTAAGAAACACGGCCGACGCGAACCGGTTCGTGCCCGAGGTCAAGGAACTTGCCGACCGCATTACACAGCTGACCGCCCGGGTCTCGCAGCTTTCACAGTTTCTGACAACCGAAACTCGGGACACCGCCGGTTCAATGGAATCGGTTATCCGCGAGGTAATACTTGGTTCCGCGATCGCTGAGAAAGCAGGAGCGGCCGCCGCCGGGCTTGACGAAACCGCTTCCGAATCCCGCCGGTCGTTGACGGCACTCTCGGACGCCGTCCGTTACCAGGCACGGATCACGGAGGAACTCGCCCGTTCGCTCTCAGCCGTCTCCGAAACGTCCGAAGCCGTCCGTGGCGGTTCGCATGCGTTGACCGACGCGATGCGTTCGCTCAACGGTTCCATACTCGGGCTTACGAACGCCCTCGCCGTACTAAAACCGCGTGCGGGTGCCGTCCCGGTTCCCGCAGATCCGACCGTGCGTGAACGGTTCATTAACTGATGCAAGCCCCGCTTCAAACATTCTGCGACAACGTCGAACACGTCCTGAACGGCGTGCGGGGCGAGATGCTCGTCTATCAGCAAAACCCTGCCGACCTGCCGCGATTTGAGGTACATACGAACCGCATCGAGGCATTGCTTACAAATCCAGATCTTTGCGAGTCCGCCGGCATCGACCTCGACCTCGCCGCCCTTCACTCACAGACGGCGAGACTGATCGATGTGACGACGCGGATACCGGGAGATTCGGTACGTTCTGTGCTCGACCGCATTTCAGATATTGAAGCGAAGATCGCGATCGTCCGCATCGGTGACGATGATTTCTCTGAGGACCTTGACCGTCTGTTGGATATCTCGCTCGGCCTCGCGCCTGCAGACGAGCCGGAGGCCACAATCTCGAACGTATCTGCCGAAGACGCATTTGAGATCGACGCCGAACTCCTTGAGATCTTTAGTGCCGAGGCCGAAGAACTGCTTTCCGGAATAGAGTTCAACCTGCAGCGGCTGGTCGCTTCGCCGGGCGATAAGGCTTCGTTGTGGGAGATCCGCCGAAACGCCCATACCTTCAAAGGCTCGGCGGGCCTAGTCGGCATCCGCGAGGCTAGCAAGCTCGCACATCGCATCGAGGACCTGCTCGACCAACTGGCGGAACGCCCTGAGACGTCCACCGAATCGCTTGTACCGATCTTGCTGACCGCGACCGAATGCCTGCGGTCGATGACGTCCGGAAACGAAAGCCAGCGGCTGAAGGAGGTAGCGGCCCATCTGCATACTGAATTCGACCGTCTGGCCGGGGGTATCGAACCTGAGACTGCGGCAGCGGCTGAAACCCAGGCAGAACCGAAACACGAGCCCGTCGAAAAACCCGCGTGCGAGACGCGAACGGGCGGGCCGAAGCCGATCGTCCGTGTCCCGATCGAGGTTCTTGACAGGCTCGTTGGGCTGGTCAGAGAACTCGTCGTTAACCGCTCGCTCGCATCACAGCGGTTTGCCGATCTCGAAAAACAGGTCGACGAACTGCACAATGCTGCTCGAAGGCTGAACTCCGTGAACAGCAGGCTGGAGGTCGACCTGACGAGTGCTTTGTTCGAGGCGGACACAATGTTTCCCGCACAGCCCGCCAATGTGGGCCAGCGCAGCGACGCAGCTTACTCCGGTTTCCATTCGCTCGAACTCGACCGCTACAGCGAGCTTCATGAATCGCTCCGTGACCTCGCGGAAACGGCGTCCGATCTGTCATCGATCGACCAGTCTGTCGCGACCGCACAGGACAGCCTCGACGAACTGCTTCGGACGCAGAACAGCCTCTTCGATGAGATCCAAAGCCGGATAACCGCAATGCGGAAGGTCGCGTTCGATACATTGAGAACGAGGCTCGAGCGGGCTATCCGCGTGACCTGCGAAGATGAAGGGAAAAACGCCCGGCTTATCGTCGAGAACGGCGATACGCAGATCGATACGCAGATGCTCGATTCGCTGATCGAGCCCCTCATTCACCTCTTGAAGAACGCGGTCGTTCACGGCATCGAAACGCCCGAGACGCGCCGCCTGCTCGGCAAACCCGAGGACGGAACGATCACCGTCCGCGTCGAACACGAAGACACTCACGTATCAGTGACGATCACCGACGACGGCGGCGGGATCGCTGTCTCAGAACTTCGCGACAGGGCCGTCGGGACCGGCGAGATCGATGCCGGCCGCGCGGCAGCGATGTCCAACGAAGAGCTCCATCAGCTGATGTTCCTGCCCGGTATAACCACCGCTCGGCGGCTGAACCTGAACGCCGGCCGCGGCGTCGGGATGAACATCGTCAAGCAGAATATCGAAGCGAGCAGCGGCACGATCTCGGTCGAATCGGACCTGCACAAAGGGACGCGATTTACGATACGCCTGCCGTTAAAGCTCGCGGTGACCAACGCCCTGATCGTGCGTTGCTCCGGCGGCATTTACGCTATTCCGATCAAGCACATCGAGCAGATCGTCGAGCTCCGGCCCGAGGATATCGGCCGGTCGGAAAGCGGGCTCACCGCGGATTTCGGCAGCGGGCCGTATACTCTCCGATCGATGGACGAATCGCTCGGCCTTCGGGGTGTCGCACCGGGAAATTCGGCGTACATTACCGCACTCGCGGTAAAGAGCACCCTTTCGCGGACCGTGATCGCGCTCGAATCTGTTTTGCGAACTGAAGAAATAGTTATTCAGCCGCTCGCGAAGCCGTTCGACCGCATCCGCGATGTGCTCGGCGTTGCATTCCTCAGCAGCGGTGAGCTTGCCCCGATCATCGACCTGCCCTATATGGTCGGCAAAACGCCGACGGAACGCGTGTCGCGGCCGGTAGTCACGGCGGCGGCAGCACGCCGTCTGGTGATGGTCGTCGACGACAGTCCGAGCGTGCGACATATGACGTCGCGCGTGGTTCGGAATGCGGGCTGGGATGTTATAGCGGCAAAGGACGGCGTCGACGCGATCGAGATCCTGAGTGCGGCAAAACGGCTTCCGGATCTTATTTTGTCGGACATTGAGATGCCGCGGATGGGTGGGTTCGAGTTGGCGAGGTCGCTGCGTGAGAACGTGCTTTTCACGAACATTCCTGTCGTTGTCGTCACATCGCGGACCGCAGATAAGCACCGCGAAGCCGCAAAGGATTTTGGCGTCGCGGGTTATCTTGTAAAGCCTTACAACGAGATCGAACTGATCGAGACCGCGAGGAAAGTGACCGCGGAACGAGCTGAAAGAACGGTCGCCGATGCCGAGCACGTCGGCTAGCTCTTCTTCGGCGGCTTGCTCGGCCTGATCTCGACCTTGCTCGGCAACGCGCGGTCGTTCATCTCCAGAAGATCTATTACAACCTGTGCGATGTCGCCCGGCTGCAGCTGCCACATCTTCGAATCGCTCGGCGTGTCGCCGCCGAAATACGTATTGACGCTGCCGGGGCAGATATACGTGACCTTGATATTGTCCTGCCGGACCTCCTGCATCAGAGCTTCCGAAAATCCGTTGAGCCCGAATTTCGATGCATTGTATGCCGCCATTCCCGGATGGGCATTTTGCCCCGCGAGCGACGAGATATTGATGATGTACCCGCCCTTGCGGCGCTTCAGCAGCGGGATCGCGTAGTGGCACGCATAGAATACGCCAAATAAATTAGTTTCCAACGTTTGCCGAAATTGATCACCCGTCAGGTCCTGGACATACGTCCCGAAATATCCCATCCCCGCGTTGTTTATCAGGATGTCGAGCCCGCCGAAAATCCGCTCGCATTCCTCCAGGACCATTCGCACCTGCTCTTCGCTTCGGACGTCGCACACATCGCCCGCGACCGTACCGACCGCCGCCAGCGATTCCAAAGCCCGCTTCAGGTCGTTCTTGTCCCGCCCGCAAATAAAGACCCTCGCCCCGACCTTTGCCAAAGCCTCGGCGATCGCAAAACCGATACCCTTCGTACCGCCCGTTACAAGAGCTGATCTACCAACTATGTCCATTGTTCTTAGTTAAATAAAGGATCTTTCTCGTTCTTCTCAATACGGAGCGTCGGAGAACTTTGTCTGCTCACGCGTCGCCAAAGTAAATGAATGCTTCCGTCGTCTGCAATGTCAACTATTGTGAACATTACGATAACGTCGACCCTGTTATCCGTCCGGGCTGAGAGCAACTTTGCGGTTGTTGGATCTCGATAATCAAAAGTCGATCGGAATATCCGGTCGAATATTTTCGAGCGGTAGGCGATGGCTCGAATGGCGTATGATCTGCCTTCGACGGGTTCGATCCGGTCCCTTACCTCGATCCCGGAAATACTATAGCCCTCTTTAATTGTCCGGAACTGTAGTTTCGCGATCGCGAACTCAGTTTCCGGGCGGTAGCTCATTAGTGCTCGCATCTCATCGCTCGCCAAATGGTCCCGGAAAATGTCCCGCACGCCCAGTTCGACGATTAGATTATGCGAAAGCACGCCGTCGCCTACCAGTATTCCCCTATTGTAATGAATATCCGGGACAACGGCGTTCCGGCGAAAATAAAGTTTTGACAGTCCGACGACGTGGTTCGCACACCCACCTCCAACCTCGATCACAGACTTCACCTCGCAATCGAAGTCAGGGAAAATACGTGTAATGCCCACCTCGTGCTTCGGATAACGATCCAAAACCGGCCGGTACTGCATTTCTATCGCGGCAATAACTGCCGTCTCTGCGCGAACTCGTCGGAGTTCCGCCTTTGTGGGTCTTTTAATACGCCGTTCGCCCGGAGGAACTGCGCCGATCCGTGCTCGTTCTTCGATCTCGCGAAGACTCGGCGGCTCGGGCGTCGGCTGCTGGGCGTTGGCCCACAACGGAAGTGTTGGGAAAATGAAAGCGGCTGCGAGCAAGGTCGTGGGAATATTCATTTGTTGATCTCCACAGCGGAAAGATGGCGAAAGCAAAAAGCCACGTCCGCGGCTTGGCAAATGTCGCTTAACTTATCGTCTTTGGGGAAGTTAAGGACAGGTGCTTGCTTCACCGCAATTCGCGTCCGACGATCAAAAATGCTTGCCCTATTCGTTCAACTTCCGCTTAAGCAACTCGTTCACGACCTGCGGGTTCGCCTTGCCCTGCGAGGCCTTCATTACCTGGCCGACAAAGAACCCGAACAATTTCTCGTTCCCGTTGCGATACGCCGTTACCTGATTCTCGTTGCTTGCGATCACCTCGTCAACTATTTTTTCGATCGCGCCGGCGTCGGATATTTGTTCGAATCCTTTCTCGGCGATGACGTCGGCGGCCGGTTTACCGGTATTGAACATCTCGACGAGCACTTCTTTCGCCTGATTGTTATTGATCTTTCCGGCGTCGAGCGTGGCGATGAGTTCGGCAAGGGCTTCGGCGGAGACAGGGCTTTCGGCGGCCGTACGTCCGGCGTTGTTGAGTTCCCTGTTCAGCTCGACGAGTATCCAGTTTGCCGAGGCACGCGGGTTTGCGGTGATGCGTGCCGTGGTCTCGAAAAACTCCGCGAGTCCCTTTTCGGCAACCAGCTGCGACGCATCGCTAAAGCTGAACTGATAGGTCTCCATGAACCGCTCACGCATCACGTCGGGCAGTTCCGGCATCGTGCCTTTGATCGATTCGATGAATTCCGCCGAGACCTTCAGCGGCTGCAGGTCGGGTTCCGGAAAGTAGCGGTAATCGTGGGCATCCTCTTTCGAACGCATCACGCGGGTCTGCTGACGCTGTTCGTCCCACAGACGCGTTTCCTGCATAACGGGTTCACCAGCTTCGTGGGCGGCGATCTGCCGTTCGATCTCGAATTCGATCGCCTTCTGCATAAAGCGGACCGAATTCAGGTTCTTCAGCTCGACCTTGTTCCTGAATCCCTCTTCGCCGATCTTCCGCACCGAGACGTTCGCCTCGCAGCGCAGGTTTCCCTTTTCCATATCCGCGTCGCTCGCCCCGACCCACTGCAGGACGCGGCGAACGTGGTTCACGTAATCATAAGCCTGCCACGACGTCCGGAAATCGGGCTTCGTCACGATCTCGCCAAGCGGCGTGCCGGCGCGGTTCAGGTCGACGTAAGAGTACTGGTCCGTATCCGGCAGGCCTTCGTGGACGTTCTTTCCCGCGTCTTCTTCCAGGTGCATCCGCTCGATGTGGATGGTCATCGGCTTCCACTCGCGGGCGTGGCCGTGGTCATCGCGTTCGGCGGTCATTATCGTCAGCTTGCCGTTGGCGGAAAAGGGCTTGTCGTATTGCGAGATCTGATAGCCTTTCGGAAGGTCGGGGTAAAAATAGTTCTTTCTGGCAAAGACCGAGGTTTCCTGCACTTCAAGCCCAAGCGCAAGTGCCGCCCTTGCACCTAGCTCGATCACACGCCGGTTCAGCACCGGCAGGGCACCGGGCAGTCCGAGACAGACCGGGCACGTGTTCGAGTTCGGTTCGCCGCCGAACTCCACGCGGCAGCCGCAAAAGATCTTTGTGTCCGTGGCCAACTGGGTATGGATCTCCATACCGATGATTGCTTCCCAACCTTCTTTCATAATCTCAGAAACCGCTTCGGTGAGCGGCAAAAACGCGAAAACGCGGAATATGCTCAATCATAATCCGCGTTCCCGGTTTAACAAAATAAGGCAGTTATTTACCTTGGCCTAAGTATCGGCCGCGGCCCAAAGACCGGCCGTGCGGTCTGCCTGAAGTACGGCCGCTGCCGGTTGCTTCTCGGCGACCAGACGTTGCTTGAGCGTCCGCCCGGCTCGTATATCACGCCGCCCGGCCCGGCACGCCAAAGTATTCCCGGCCCGCCGTATCTACGGCCGCGATAGTTCCAGTCCGGATAACCGTACCCGAAACCATATCCGCCGTAGCTATATCCGCCGTAGCCGTAATAAAGGCCGCGTTCGCCGGTCTCCTCATTGACCACGATCACCGTGCCGCCGGCCGCGTCCATTTCCCGCAGCCGAAACTCGGCCTCGATGCGTTCACGCTGCATGCGTTCTTCACGGAGCCGGTTCGCCAGTTCGTCGCGGGCGATGGCCGATTCCTCTCTCTGTCGTTCAAGTTCTTCGGGAGACGGAAATCCTAGCTTTTCGTAATTCTCTCGAAGGTCACGTTCGGCCGCGAGCCGTTTCTGGCGGTATTTTTCCAGTGTCGCGTTGTTAACGGTCGTCTGGGCTGCCAGAAAACTTGCCGACATCAGTACACAAAAAACTACAAATGCACTTCGTGCCATAACAGTTTTACCTCCGATAGGAAGTGATGATAGCACGGTTGCCGGCGTTGTTCGCCTTTTCTTAAAAGCCGAAGCTTATCCCTGCCCTGGCGTTCCTTCCGGCGGTTTTGAACCCGTTCTCGTAGTATTCATTTCCGGTCAGGTTCTCGACGGTTCCCCATAATCTCAGGTCGAAACGCTCTTTATTCAGCTTGAAAGTATATCCGGCGGTCGCGTCGGCTCTGAGGTTGCCGTCGAAGCGGTAAACATACGTCGTGAAACTCGAGTTACTAAAGATCGGAGCAAGATAGGACGAGGTCGCCAGCACGTCGACGTTCACCCAAAACCTTTGAAATCTCTGCGTCGCGACCAAGGTGAACTGGTTCTCCGGTATTCCAAGCGTGGCGATAACCCCACTGCCGGTGACCTGCGGGACAAGCTGATCGCTATTTGTATAAGTATAAGAGACAAAAACATCGGCCGAGCGGATCGGTTTCGCGGCGATGCTGAATTCACCGCCTCTCGCGATTCCGCCTTCCTGGTTGATGTAGCCGCCGAACGGCCTCGTGGTCGTTCCAATTGGGGCGACGACGTTTCCGAACCCGATAGTGTCGGTCAGCTTTGTGTAAAAGTAGACGGCGGAGAGTTTCGCTTTGTTCCCAAACAGATCCTGTTCGATACCTGCATCGAAAGCGACAGATCGTTCCGGTTTCAGGCCGGGATCGCCCAGAGCGACGAATCTCGGTGTCCCGAACGAGCTGTAAAACGTCCCAAATCTTTCATACAGCGATGGAACGCGGTAGCCGTTGCCTGCGTGGGCACGGATCTTCGTCCCGCTCTTGCGGAACGTGTACGCGGCGGCTCCGTCGAAAGTGTAGGCCGCGGGCGGATCGTCCAGAGCGACGTTGGAATACGGTGCGTTCGAGAGGCTGAAACGCGGGTCGCCGAGGGAAAAGAACTGTGCCCTTGCACCGCCTGCGAATTGCAGGCGGCCGTCGAACAGGCTGATCAAGTCCTGCACAAAAACGGTGTTGCTCGACTGCGAAGCTTTGGTGGAAAAGTTCCCGGCTCCGCTCGGCGTAAACCCGTCGTTGCCGAATCGTTCCGCCTCGAACTCGTACCCGAACTTGACCGCGTGGATATCGTTCGGGGACCAATCGACCGTGGCGTTGGCGGTGTGGATCTGCCCATCGAACACGCTGGTCGATGCGGATTGAAAACCGACACCGAGCGTGCCGTTCTGGTTCCGCCTTTCGGTGTCGAGGCCGGAATAGTAAGCTCTCACGACCGCAATGCCGAAACTGTGAGCCAGAGACACCTGCCCGTTGAAAAACTTCGAACGCTGGTCGCTGTCGGGGTCGTCCGGGTCGGAAATGAAGTTAACGCCCTCGGCCGCATCGATAATTCCCGCGTTCGAAGCCGGGACGCTGCCGAAAGTATCCGGGCCGGAATTGAGCCGCAAGTAAGCATCGGAGACGAAAGCCCTGGCGTTCAGGCTCGTGTTCGTCCCGATCAGATATCGAACGCGTCCCTGGACGTTCGTGTTGTGGGCGTTGTCGTTTCCGTCGATCCCGTCGGTGTACGCAGTCCGGGCGACGGCGAGATTGAACCCGAGGCCGTTGCTCGCGGCGTCGGTGATATTGCCGCGAAACCGCTGAAAGCCGAGCCCGCCCGCGGCATAAGAGACCTGTCCTTTGGGGCCTCTGCTTATCTCCGCGGACTGAAGATCGACGACTCCGCCGATCGCGTTCGTGCCGTAAAGAGAACTGCCGGAACCTCGCAACACCTCGACGCGGCTTACGCTGGTCAAGGTCAGGTCTCCAATAAAAGCGGAAGCATCGCCGGTGATCGAGGACGCATCTCGCAGCCTAACGCCGTCAAGCAATACGGCAGTGTCTTGGTTCCGCAGACCGCGGACCTTTATCGAAGCCGTCCGCCCGAAACCTCCAAGCTGCTGGACCCGAAATCCGGGAATCGACCGCAGCGATTCGGCCAAAGTGATATCGGCCCGCTCCCTCAATTCCTGTCCCGAAATAACGCTGACCGTCTTCGAAACCTCATCGACCGGCTGCCCGGCATCGGCGGAAATGGTCACGTACTCTCTGATCGGCATTCCGTCGGGCATTACCGTGATCTCGACCGTCTCGTCTTGCCCTTCGGCGACGGTGATCCGTCTTTCGCCGCCCATTGAAATGGATGAAATGCCGCCGTTCGCGGCCAGGATGTACTCGCCGGGCGGCACGTCGGTGAAGACGAAATTGCCGTCCGCGTCGGCACTGGTCACGAAAGAAATACTCGGATCGCTAACGGATGTGAGCGAGACCCCGGAGCGGTTGACGCCGGATCGGTAAGGAGTATTGGAAACCGCTCTTCCCGAGACGGTAGATAAAGACTGTTGGGAAAATGCCGCCGCCGCAAAGATGGCAAGCAACATAAAACTGACGAAATACTTCATTGAACTGTCCTCTTCTGCCCACACGCAGAATGGTTCTAAAGCCGAACACGCGGGCAACGTTCCAGACTCGTCGAACCTTTCGGACAGGCTCGCATCACTGTTGCGTGGGCAGTGCCGGATTCAAACCGGACTTCCATTGCATCGCGTATCAAAGACGGACACTTTCGCGCGTATACGCCCGATAAAGTCCGATATTCATTGGCAAATATGCGTTCTGCAACGGCTCACTGCAGGGCTGCAACGGCTCATTGCAGGGCTGCAACGGCTCACTGCAGGGCTGCAACGGCTCATTGCAGGGCTGCAACGCCTCACTGCAGGACTGCAACGGCTCACTGCAGGACTGCAATCGCCAACTGCAGGACTGCAATCGCCAACTGCAGGGCTGCAATCGCCAACTGCAGGGCTGCAAACGCCAATTGCAGGACTGCGATCGCCAACTGCAGGGCTGCAATCGCCAGTTGCAGGACTGCAATCGCCAACTGCAGGACTGCAATCGCCAACTGCAGGGCTGCAATCGCCAGTTGCAGGGCTGCAATCGCCAGTTGCAGGGCTGCAATCGCCAGTTGCAGGGCTGCAATCGCCAACTGCAGGACTGCCTGTCTCTTATACACATCTGACGCTGCCGACGAGTTCCGAACGGTGTAGATCTCGGT
>JAUCQE010000287.1 GCA_030372865.1 Pyrinomonadaceae bacterium | reverse complement strand
TGATAATCGAGTGCCTTTAGCGAAATGCCGCGTTTTACGAGCTTGCTCTGCAGAATATCGTTCATATTCCGCAGTTTTGTTTCGTCTTCGGCGGCCATCAGGAGGTCTTTATCCTGCAGTTCGACCGACGCCTTGCTGCCTTTGAAGTCGAACCGCTGAGAGATCTCTTTGTTCGTCTGATTGATCGCGTTCGTGACCTCAGCGTAATCGGTCTTTGAAACGATATCGAATGAATTGTCCTTTGCCATAAATAAAGATATTGCCACGGATCGCGTGAAATGCACGAATCCGGGTCGAGCCCGTTCAATTGTTCTGTCCGGCGGGCAACTTTACGTTGAAAAAATCCAGAAAATTCCGAGTGGTTTGTTCCGCCAAAACCTCGAACCCGATCCCGTAAAACTCTGCAAGAAACCGTGCCGTGTGCACCAACATCGCCGGTTCGTTGCGCTTGCCGCGGAACGGTACGGGCGTAAGATACGGGCAATCGGTTTCGACCAACAGCTTTTCGAGCGGCACGACGCGGGCGGCATCACGCAGGTTCTCCGCCTTTTTGAACGTGACGTTACCGGCAAACGAGATCATAAACCCCAACGGCATCAATGCTTTAGCCATTTCCGCCGTCCCACCGAAGCAGTGCATTATCCCGCCCCGGAAGCCGTCGTAAGTGCACTCCTCCGTAATGATCTCGACGGTCTCGTCGTCGGCGTCGCGGCTATGAATGATGATAGGCAGGCCGAGTTCTTTCGCCGTTCTTATCTGCCGCCGAAAGACGTCACGCTGTACATCACGCGGGCTGTGGTCGTAGTAGTAATCAAGCCCGATCTCGCCCCACGCGATCACGTTTTCCGACCGTGCGAGCGCGACCAGATGCGACTCGGCCTTGTCGTCGTATAGCTTTGCGTCGTGCGGGTGCACACCGACGCTCGCGAACACGTCGTCGTATTGCTCTGCAACCGCAACGGCCTTGCTGAAGTCATCCGAATGCGGATCGCCCGTCCCGACATTCAGCATTGCCACAACGCCAGCCGCGCGAGCCCGCAAAACTACATCGTCGCGGTCCTCGTCAAACGCCTCGCCGTCAATATGGCAATGGGAATCGACAAGCATCATTTTACGAACGTAACGCTACCAAAGAACTTTTTGGTCGACTCGCTCATTTCGCCGAACAATTTTTCGCAGTATCCAATCTCCGCAGCTTTACACGCTGCTTTCAGCGTTAGGATTCGGTTTTTATCTAATAAGATCGTACGTGTCTTCGTGCCTTGGCTAAAATAAGACTTCGTTTCCGGATGCCCATCAATCCTAACTGTCGTATGTCCGCTGTTATTAACGTCCGTTTCGAACATCGGCATTCGATTCATGGAGGTCAGTCTCGATTTCGCCAAATTCTGGAGCTTGTTAAATTCCGTCCGAGCGTCTGCCTTTGTTCGGGTAATCGCGACGGAGTACTTAATGATCTGCAGGTCGCAAACAAACTCGCGCGTTTCCATCGCGGCAGGTGAAGAGTCACCGGTATCGCCAGATTCGTTGTCGGCGATCTCGCACGGAAGGTAAAAGCTCAAACCCTCATTTTCCCAGACCACGTCTTTGAATGGCGCCGCTATAGTGGTGGTCGTGACGGAATCTGAAGTCCCTTGACTGGGTCCGACTTGCTCATGCACGTTTACGAGTTCCGCCCGGTCAGAACAACTGAATTGGAGGCCCAACGACAAGGCCACCATCACAAACGTAATGTATTTGGAAGTCACTTAAGTCGAGCTCCAATGTCCACACTCTCAATAAACGTCGCCAATGCGGGCTTTTCGCCAGTGCCGTCTTCGAGCGATGCGGCGCAGATCATTCCCTGGGATTCGAGCCCGCGCATTTTGCGGGGTTTGAGATTGGCGACGACGACGACCTTTCGGCCGATCAGAGTTTCCGGTTCGTAGTATTCAGCGAGTCCGGCGAGGATCTGTCGCGGTTGCTCTTCGCCAAGATCGACCTCGAAGCGAAGGAGCTTATCCGCTTTCGGCACGCGTTCGGCGACCTTGATCTCGCCGATGCGGAGGTCAACCTTGAGGAAGTCGTCGATAGTGATGAACTGCTCCTCTTCGGCAGGTTCAGTAGCTGCCGGGACCGGGCCGCCCTCGTGCGGGGCTTGAACAGTCGCCGCTGCGACCTCTGATGTGGGTTCTGATGTTTGCTCGTTTATATCGCTCATTATATTAGACTTATCTAATCTCGGGAAGACCGCTTCGGGTTCGCCGACCGACGTACCGGGACGCAGCCCGCCCCATTCGAGGCCGGCCGGATCGATCTCCCCGATGTTCCCTTCGAAATTGAACTGTTTGAATATCTTTTCCGCCGACTGCGGCATCACGGGGTGCAGCATCACTGAAAGCCAACGCAGCGTTTCGGCGGCGCGGTAAAGGACCGCGTTGATCACCTCGGCGTTTGCCTCGTCCTTTGCCAGAGCCCACGGCTTCGCATCGGAGATCATCGTGTCAACGCGTGTGATAACCGACCAAAGCACTTCCAAGGCATTGCTGAACTCGAACTCGTCAAACCGCCGCAGAAACTCGTCGCGGCTTGTCGCGAGCATCGTGACAAGTTCATCGCCTTCAGGGTCGAGCCCGGCGGCATTGGCAAGATGGTGGCTTTCAGCAGCGATCGCTCCGTCAGGCACAATTCCGTCGCGAAACTTGCGGATCATCGTCAACGTCCGGCTAGCCAGATTGCCGAGTCCGTTCGCGAGGTCTGCATTAACGCGGTCGATCAGGGTCTCGTAGCCGAACTTCCCGTCCTGCCCGAACACCATTTCCCGGAGAACGAAGTAGCGAATGGCGTCGACCTGAAAATGCCGGTGAAGAATATCAACCTCGATGACGTTCCTAAGCGTCTTGCCCATCTTCCGCCCTTCGACATCGAGCCACATGCCGTGGGCATAGACCATTTTCGGCAGCGGAAGCCCGGCGGCTTTAAGGAACGAAAACCAGTAAACCGTGTGGAAACGGAGGATGTCCTTGCCGACAATATGGACCGCGTTCTGCCAATACTTTTCAAAACCGACCGACGCCCGCTCCTCGTTACCATACCCGATCGCGGTGATGTAATTCGAAAGCGCGTCGAGCCACACGTACATCACGTGATTTTCGTCGCCCGGCACCGGTACGCCCCATGAGACCGAACGCTTTTCGCGGCTGATCGACAGATCCTGTAAGCCGCCTTTTATGAATGAGATAACTTCGTTACGCCGAGCTTCAGGTTTAAGTATTTCAGGGTCGTTACCGATGGTTTCAAGCAAAAATTCTTGGTAGTCCGAAAGCCGGAAGAAATAGCTTTCTTCGGAAACGCGGTCGAGCGGCCGCTCGTGGATCAGGCAAACCGGTACTTCGGAGCCGTCTTTGATGACGTACTCGTCTTCGGCCTTAAAGGCCGCACACGGGGCGCAGAACCACCCCTCGTAATGGCCTTTGTAGATATTGTCGTTCCCTTTCGGCGTTTCTCCTTTCGCAATCTCCTGCCACAGATGCTGGACGCCCTGGTAGTGAAACGGCTCCGTCGTCCGCATGAAGACATCGTAACCGCCGCTTTCAGTATCCAGGCCGAAATCGCGAAACATCCGCTTCAGTTCGGACGAGATATGATCGACCTGCTGCTGCGGCGTGAGTCCTTCTTTTTCGGCCGCCCGCTGGATATTTATGCCATGCTCGTCGGTGCCGGTAAGGAAATAGACGTCATAGCCCCGCTGCTTCTTGTAGCGGTGCACCACGTCCGCGACGATCGTCGTGTACAGGTGCCCCAGATGCGGCAGGCTGTTGGCGTAATAGATGGGCGTTGTGATGTAGAAAGTCTTCATCGCAAAAACATAAAGTGTAGCGTGTAAGGACAAATTTATCCACACGCTACACTTTCGTGAATTGCCGCAGCAACTAGTTCTTCATTCGCTGTTTATCGGCGGCGGAAAACTCGTCCGTTTCCTTGTACCGCGGCATCGCCGGTAAATTTGCCAGCTTAATGCCGAGGGCAAGGCCAAGCTCTGCATTCTGCACCATGGCCGACGCGTCCCACCAGGGTTTGAATTCGTCAGTCGCCTGGTGATAGTACTTCGCGTTGTAATTGGCGAAAAACTCGGCTGCTTCACCGGCAAGCGGGGTCACGAAATCATCGCCGTGACGCAGCGAGATCGCCGGCACACCGACCTTGGCGAACGGAAAATGGTCCGACCGGAAAAAGAAGCCCTGCTCGGGCCGCATGTCGCCCTCCAGCGTCAGTTTTCTCTCCGCAGCAACCTCCGTAACGATCAGCTCCATGGTCTGTCTCTTATACACATTGACGCTGCCGA
>JAUCQE010000286.1 GCA_030372865.1 Pyrinomonadaceae bacterium | reverse complement strand
GACAGGGCACATGGCTGATCACGCTGCTGATGGCTTTCGCCGCGACGTATCTGACGGCGTGGGAATACGACCGGCTGAAGCCGATACTATTTTGGACACGCAAGGAAAAGCCGGCACGTTCGAGAATGCAGTGGATCACGATACCCGGATTTTTCGCGGCGGGCGGCGTCGTAATGGGAATAATCTGGAAGCTGATGGGGCTCGGAAATTTTCCCGATTATCTGAAGATCACGGGGCTGTTGGTCGCTATGGGCTTCGTGTTCGGCTTGGTCGTGACGCTGCATTACCGGATGATGCCGGTTGGAAAACTGGTCGAACCACCAGCCGACGCCGACGTCGGGTCGTTAAAATAGCACTCCGTTTGCCACTCAAGGCCAAATTCCGCAACATAGACGCTGGCCTTGATGAAACACAGACTCCTAAATTTTGGACGCCAGGTCGGAACGATCCTGCTTGTGATCTGGACGGTCGTGTCTTTGGTGACGCTGCTGATCGAGCTTGTTCCCGGCACGCCGGCGAACGCGATACTCGGCGAGACCGCCACGCAGGAGCAGATCGACAATTTCAACCCCAAGCACGGCCTGGACAAACCCGCATTCTTCGTTTCGTATTCTGCGGAGAACGGCCTCGCTTGGAACGGGACGAACAACCGCTACGCCGATTATTTCGGCGGGCTGCTGCGCGGTGATCTCGGGAATTCGTTCAGGACCGATCGGCCGGTTTTGGACATGATAATGGAGCGGTACCCCGCGACGATAAAGCTGGCGTTGGCTTCGATGCTGGTTGCGGTGGGGATCGCGATACCGCTGGGCGTGCTTGCGGGCACGAACAAGGGCCGGCTGATAGACAACTTTGCATCGTTCATCGCACTACTTGGCATCTCGCTCCCGACGTTTGTGGTCGGGCCGTTTCTCGTCTATTTCTTCGCCGTAAAACTCGGATGGTTCTCGCCGACCGGCAGCCTTTACCCGGAGGACATCATCTTGCCCGCTGTGACGCTCGGTGCGGCGCTTTCGGCGATCTTGACGCGCATGGTCCGTTCGAGCGTGATCGAAGAACTCGGCGAGGATTACGTGCGGACCGCCCGTGCGAAGGGCTTGAGCGAACGGACAGTGGTCTACAAACACGTCCTGAAGAACGGGCTGATCCCGGTGGTCACGATCCTCGGGCTGCAGCTCGGCGTTCTGCTGGCGGGCTCGATCATTACGGAAAAGATATTTTCGTGGCAGGGGCTCGGGCTGCTGCTGCTTGAAGACGGCATCGCGAAGCTTGATTACCGCCTCGTGCAGGGCTGCGTTCTTGTCATCAGCGTCACCTACATTTTTGCGAACACCTTGACCGACCTCGTTTACCGAAGGCTCGACCCGCGCATCAGGCTATCTTGAACAGACTGACTTACATCGGAATTGCGATAGCGGCGGTCGT
>JAUCQE010000285.1 GCA_030372865.1 Pyrinomonadaceae bacterium | reverse complement strand
GTGTATAAGAGACAGATCGAGGACATACTCTCCGGGACGAATGTCGACGAATCGGAAACGTCCGTCCCAATCGGTTTTCGCCTTATATGTCGCGCTGTGCCCGCGAGCTATTACTGCGATTCCCGGCATCGGCCGATTTGGACTTCGGTCGCCTATGTAGATACCTCTTGTTATCTCTTCAACCGCGCCATAAAGTCGCGGCTCAAATCTACCGACACTCAACGAACGAAGTATTTCTAATTCGTCATCGACAGTTCCAAGATCGACTTCTCGGGTTCGGGTACAACGCTCGGTAGAGATGGAACCGGTTTCCCTATCTCGGTATCCGTATATCAAATAGGTCTCGCCGTTTTCGAAGGGATAACCGCACGCGGTTCCCTGAGAACTTGTGAATACTTCCGCCGGTCTAGTTTTCCGACCTTTCAGGAATTCCCTAACGTCGAGCGTTACTTTCAAATCGCCGAAACCGGATCGCCCGCCGCCCCTCGATATTTTCGTGGCAGTTCCGATCCAGACTACACTTGCGTCCGCGTATGCCTTTGCCGGAGTTTGGCGCTCACCGCAACTGCATGCATGAATGTTCAAAGCGCCGAATAGTAGTGTCGCGATAGTGGTCGAAATGCCGACGAAGATGTTCCTCATATATCTAGTCTCTTCGAAGTTTGATTCTGACGGCTGCGTTTTAGGTTGTTCTTGCTTCCCTAGCTAATGCCCACCGGCCGCGACGCCTTCGACCTTTGCAGCCCCCACGTCCTTGACGATAAACACGCATAACGCCGCCACGACCATCGACGCCCCGCCGAGCATCACGGCATAGAGCGGATTATCACCGAGCAGGGGTTTGTAGATCTGCGGCGTCAGGAAGCTCTGCACCACCTGCGGTATCACGATGAATAGGTTGAATACGCCCATGTAAACGCCCATGCGTTCGGGCCTGATAGCACCGGCTAGTATCACGTACGGCATCGAAAGTATCGACGCCCATGCGATACCGACGCCCGCCATCCCGATCCATAGGAAATACGGCCCGGTCGCAATATAGGTAGAAAGCAGCCCGAGCCCGCCGAGCATCAGGCAGACGATGTGCACGCCTTTTCGTCCGATCTTGGCTGCCAGCGGCGGGATGCCAAAGGCGACGAGGAAGCAGACGAAGTTATAGACCGCAAAGCAAACCCCGCCCCATTCCGTTCCCGCCTTGAACTCCGCCGAAGCCTCGTCAACCGCACCAAAAACGTGCCGCGCGACCGTCAGCCCATAAAATTGCCACATGAACGGGAGTGCAAACCATGTAAAGAACTGCACGATCGCAAGCTGCTTCATCGTGCTCGGCATGTCCTTAACTGCTTCCGAGATCTCTTTGAAAATATTGCCGACGATGCTGCCCTCGGCATTCTTCTTCCGGAACGCCTCTATGTCGTCAGGCGGAAATTCGTCGGTCGTGAAAACCGTCCACAGAACTGCACCGAGAAAGGCAATTGCTCCGACGATGAAGGCGATCAGCGTCGAATAGGGAATGCCGCTCTTCATGATGCCGACAACGCCGGCCCAAGTCAGGATATAAGGCAACGCATTCGCCAGCGTTGAGCCGATGCCGATAAAGAACGACTGCATCACGAAGCCGAGCGTCCGCTGCTCCTCTGCGAGCTTATCGCCGACGAACGCACGGAATGGCTCCATCGTGATGTTTATCGATGCGTCCATCACCCAAAGCAATCCGGCCGCCATCCACAGCGCGCTCGAGTTCGGCATCAGCACGAGACAGATACTCGCAATGATCGCCCCGGCAAGGAAAAAGGGTCGGCGACGCCCGAGCCTGGTCCACGTCCGGTCGCTCATCGCCCCGACGATCGGCTGGACAAGCAATCCCGTCAGCGGCCCTGCAAGCCACAGATAGGGCAGGTTAGCCTCATCGGCACCGAGATATTTGTAGATCGGCGACATGTTCGCCATCTGCAGGCCCCATCCGAATTGGATGCCAAGGAATCCGAAACTCATGTTCCAGATCTGCCAAAATGTCAGCCGTGGTTTGTTTTCCATAAGTTTTTCCAGCAGCTATTTCGCTACGTAAATTCCCGCCGACCGTGCCGGGATCGTCGCTTTTACCTTGCCGTCGTTCAGCTTTATGTCGGCCAGGTTGCCGAGCGCATCGCGCATCGTGGCGTCGACCCCGATCTGTTTGCTGATGAAGGAAATGTCGAAGCTCACCTCGGCCGGCTTCGTGTCGTTGTTGAATATCACGATGACCGCCGCCTTGTCCGTCAGGCGAGCGTAGACATACTGCTGCTCTTCGTCCAATAGGTCCAGCGATCGCCCGCGGCGTAGCGGTTCAAGATCTTTTCGCAGGGCACCCAGCTTTGCAAGGTGGTTCCAAACGTCGTTCTCTTCGGCTGTTCGGCCAGCGGCCGTAAATGCATTTCGCGCGTCGCCGGGAAAACCGCCCGGGAAATCCCGCCGGTTGTCAGGGTCTGCACCGCCCGGCATCGCGATCTCGTCACCGTAATAAAGCAGCGGCGTCCCGCGTGAGGTCATTATCAGCGTCTGCGCGAGCTTTAATCCGGTCGTGGTCGCACCCGGTTCGTTCAT